>JALZIL010000261.1 GCA_030860305.1 Actinomycetota bacterium | reverse complement strand
TTCGCCTCACCGCCCGAACTCAGCGTCGTACGGCCGGCCGGCCTGCGCCGGACCCGCGACATGCCGGCGGTCGGGCCACCGACGAGCACCGGCAAGGCCGAGATTGGTAGCGGCGTCGACAAGACCGCACGCACCACGATCAAGGGCCGTAAGGCAGCCAGCGCCACCAAGCAGACCAAGGCCACCAAGCAGACCAAGGCCGAGCAACGTGCCGCGGAGGCAGCGGCGAAGGCGGCCAGCAGAGCCGAGGCCAAGGCCGAGGAGCAGCGGCGACGGGACGCGCGGGCCCAGGCGCAGCGCGCGGTGCAGGATGCCGACTCCGAGCTGACGAAGGCCGCCAAAGCCGAGGAAGCTCAACTGACCCGGGTACGCCTGCTGCACGAACAACTCACCGACGCACGACGGCGCCTCGACGAGATGCGGATCGACGTGCGCCGCGCCGAGAATCGGCACCGCAAGGCTCAACAGGCTCTCGACCGTCAGCAGACGTGATCGGATGGCTGGCACGGAGCGGACCGATTGACCGAATTTTTCTGATCAGCCCTTGACCCTGGTCGCCGTCCCGTGCACTCTATGGTCACTGTTCCGTTACCTCACGACTGCGGACGGTAAGCGGGGGCCAACTTCATCGGGGGCCTGTCGAGTTGCCTCCAAGCTGTGGCTGCGGTCGACCCGGCAGGGTTTTCGCGTGCCGTCGCAGGACGCGGTGACCATCTATGCTCGTCTGCGCCGGCTACCAGACGCGAGGGGGCGCCGCTATGACACGCGCTGCTGCTCGTACTCAGCCGGTCAACCGGGACTCCGTCCTAGACAGCCAGGCCGCCGGAGCAGGCCGCGAGCAGTGGGATACCGAGCGCTACCGCGCTGAACTGACCGGCTTCTGCTACCGGATGCTGGGTTCTGCGTTCGAAGCCGAGGATGCGGTGCAGGACACGCTTGTACGGGCCTGGCGGGGAATGGCTGGGTTCGACGGCCGGTCCAGTCTGCGATCCTGGCTCTACCGCATCGCGACCAACGTCTGCCTCGATCATCTCGACGGGCGCAACCGCCGCGCCCTGCCGATGGACTTCGGCGCCGCCTCGCCGCCGGTTCAAGCGTCTTTGGGTGAGCCGCTTCCCGAGTACTCGTGGATCGGGCCGATTCCCGATGCGCGGGTGCTCCCGGCCGGTGGCGACCCGGCCGAACTGGTCGTGGCCCGTGAGTCCATCCGGCTCGCCTTCGTCGCCGCCCTGCAACACCTGCCGCCGCGTCAACGGGCCGTGCTGATCCTGCGGGATGTGCTGCGCTGGAAGGCCACCGAGGTCGCCGGGCTGCTGGACACGACGGTGCCCTCGGTGAACAGCGCACTTCAGCGGGCTCGCGCGACGCTGTCGGACTTGGACCTCGGCGACACCGAACCGTCCCCGCCGAGGGAAGACGCCCATCGAGCACTGCTCGAGCGTTACGTCGACAGCTTCGAGCGCTACGACATCGATGCCTTCGTCGCCCTGCTGCACGAGGACGCGATCCAGTCGATGCCGCCGTACGCGATCTGGCTGTACGGCCCCGAGGACATCGGCACCTGGATGCTGGGACCGGGGATCGGGTGCCGCGACGGGCGGCTGGTTCCCTTGACGGTCAACGGCCGACCGGGTTTCGCCACCTACCGGCGTAGCGAGTCGGGCTCTGGCCACGAGCCGTTCTCCATCCAGGTGTTGGAGTTCCGCGGTGACCGGGTCAGCGGCATCACGGTCTTCCTCGACACCGAGACCTTGTTCCCGATGTTCGGTCTGCCGCTGGAACTGACCTGATCGCATCGGACGTTACCCGCAATTAGCCCGGCGATGCCTGAGGTTCCCACCCATCACTGAGTCCTGGCCAAGTGATGCGGCTAGCCTGAATCGCTTTCGTCGTATGCTGCGCATGCATGCCCGGTGAAGATGCAGACGTGCGCCGGTTCGAGGAAGGTCGATGCAGCCACAGGCCCCGTCGGATTCGCCGGCGCCGGAGTCGGAGTCGGCTGAGCAGCGCGTGCAACTCCGACTCTCCGGAGTGCGCGAGCCCGTGTCGGCGAGCCTGGATTCTGTGCACACGGATGGCTCTAAGCTCGACGATTCCTACCTCGTGCAACGTGCCCGGGCGGGATCCACTGAGGCATTCGAGGTGCTGGTACACCGCTATCGGGACCGGGTCTTCAGGGTGGCGCTGCGCATGGTGGGTGATCGCGCCTCGGCCGAGGATGTCGCCCAGGACGCTCTGGTCTCGGCGTGGAGGGGGCTGGCCAACTTCAGGGGAGACGCACAGTTCTCCACCTGGCTGCACCGGATCGTTCTCAACAGCGCCCTGAACCATGTCACCCGGCGACGCCAGGACACGGAGTTGACCGGCCAGGAGCCGATCGATCC
>JALZIL010000390.1 GCA_030860305.1 Actinomycetota bacterium | reverse complement strand
CCGTCGAGTTCCGTACGGTGTCGGTCCGCGCCGGCGATCGGTTGATCCTGGACCGGCTAGATCTTGTGATTCCCGCCGGGTCGCTGGTCGCGATCGTCGGTCGCACCGGGGCCGGGAAGTCGTTGCTGGCCGGCCTGGCCGGCCGGCTGGTCGATCCGGACGAGGGTGCGGTGTTGTTGGACGGAGTGCCGTTGCCGGAGCTTTCCCGGTCCGAGTTGCGTCGGATGGTCGGGTACGGGTTCGAGCGGCCGGTGCTGATCGGTGGCACCCTGGCCGAGGCCATCTCCTTCGGTGCCGAGATCCCCGAGGCGGACGAGGTGATGACCGCTGCCAGGGCGGCCCGCGCGGACGCCTTCATCCGCCATCTACCCGCCGGGTACCAGACGCCGTTGGACGAGGCGCCCATGTCCGGTGGGGAGATGCAGCGGATGGGGCTAGCCCGGGCTTTCGCGCACACCGGCCGAGTGCTGATCCTCGACGACGTCGCGGCGAGCTTGGACACCGTCACCGAGCACGAGATCAGTCGGGCGCTGACCGGTGCCATGGCCGATCGGACTCGGATTCTCGTGGCGCACCGGGCCTCCACGGCGGCCCGAGCTGACCAGGTCGTCTGGCTGGACCAGGGCAGGGTGCGAGCCCAAGCCGCACACGGGGAACTCTGGGCTGACCCGGACTACCGCGGACTGTTCGAGGCCGGCCGGCCTCAGACAGCCGACGCGCCGATGCTGGCGGCACTGGGCTCAGATTCGGCGGCTGCAAGATGACCGCGACCCAGACCCGTTCCACCGAGGAAACCGGCAGGCATCGTTCGGTCGCCGACAGCACTGCCCGAACTGTGCTCATCGCCTCCTTTCGGGAGCGCAGGTCGCAGCTATGGCGGCTGGCGGCGTGGTCACTCCTCGAGGCGTTGCCGGCGTTGTTGTCCGGGATATTGGTCGCCTTGGCCGTCGACGAGGGCTTTCTCGCGGGACGGCTGGGGGTCGGCTTCGGCTGGCTGGGGCTGCTGGCGATCAGCGTCGTCCTGGGGGCCTGGGGCACCCGGCAGACACTGAGTCGGCTGGCGGACGTGGTGGAGCCCTTCCGCGACGACCTGGTCACCGGCGTGGTCACCGGTGCATTGAGCGAATCGACACAGCGCGGCGCCCGCCCGCCCAGCGGGGACGTCGCCCGGCTCACTCAGCAGGTCGAGATCGTACGTGAGGCCTACGCCGCGGTGCTCATCGTCGTGCAGCAGTTCGTGGTCGTGACTGTCGGCGCCCTCATCGGGTTGGTGACGCTGGCCCCGGCCGTACTGCCGCTGGTAATTCCGCCCCTGGCCGTAGCCCTGGGGCTGTTCACCCTGGTGCTGCGGCGGATGGCGAATCAACAGCGAGCTTCGATCCTGGCCGATGAATGCATCGCGGAGACGGCCGCGATCGTCGGCGCGGGTCTGCGCGACATCGCCGCCTGCGGCGGGCAGGAGTTGGCGCACGCCTCGGTGGGCGGTCACATCGACAAGGCCCAAAAGGCTACGACGGCGGTCAGCCGGCTCACCGCCCTCGCCACGCTGACCGTCGCCTTCGGCGGCTGGGTACCGATCATCCTCATCCTCGCGTTTGGCTCCTGGTTGATGGATCAGGGCGCGACCACCGGTGTGCTGCTGGGCGCTGCCACCTATGTCCTGCAAGGTCTGCAGCCGGCCCTGCAGACGCTGGTCGACGGGCTCGCCGGACCGGGACTGTGGCTGATGGTGACCCTGCGACGCATCGTCGAGACCGGCGGCGCCGGCGCGGAGAACCGTCCTGCAGCCGACGGCGAAGGTGGGCTGGAATGCCGTGGCTACGACCTGAGCCTCGACGGAGTTACCTTCGGCTACAGCGAGTGGGCCGATCCGGTCGTTCGGAGCCTGGACCTGACCGTCCCCGAGGACGACCATCTCGCCATCGTCGGACCCAGCGGCGCCGGCAAGTCCACCCTGGCCGGGCTGATGACCGGCCTGTTGGAACCGCAGGCCGGACACGTCAGCCTCGGCGGCGTCGAGTTACTCGGCCAATCGGCCCGGCAGTTGGCCACCCGGCGGGTACTGATCCCGCAAGAGGCCTACGTGTTCGCCGGCACGCTGCGGGAAAACCTCGCCTACCTGCGCCCGACGGTCACCGACGCCGATCTGGACGACGCCGTACGGCTGCTCGGGGCCGGGCCGCTCGTCGAGCGGCTCGGCGGTTACACCGCCGAGATCGACCCGGCACCGTTGTCGGGCGGCGAACGACAACTGCTCACCCTCGTCCGGGCCTACGTCTCGACCGCGCCAGTGGTGATTCTGGACGAGGCCACCTGTTACCTCGATCCGGTCGCGGAGGCCCGGGTGGAGCACGCCTTCGCCGACCGGCACGGCACGTTGATCGTGATCGCGCACCGGATGAGTTCCGCGCTCCGGGCTCGACGGATCCTGGTGCTCGACGGAGTGAGCGCGATGATCGGTGACCACGATGACCTGCTGACCCGGTCCCCGCTGTATCAGGACCTGGTCGGCCACTGGCAGGTTCCGGCCGACGCCGCACCTTCCGGCTGACCCGCTCAGCCTCGCCAGGGTCGACACAGGCGAGGTGCAGACACCTGCAGCTCCCCAGCGACGTCCGCACGTTCTCGCACCGTACGACACGCGGAGGCTCCAAGTTGCCCGGCGGAGCGATCACGAGAAGTTCGTGTCGGGACTCAGGTCCTCCTCCCAGAACTCGCCGGTACGGCGCCCCTCGCTGGGATCGCTGCTCCCTTCAGAGCACCGCAGCTCCACTCGGCGTATCTTGCCGC
>JALZIL010000194.1 GCA_030860305.1 Actinomycetota bacterium | reverse complement strand
GGGCCATCGTCAGCTCCGGCGCCAAGGAACGGATGGAGTCCGACACGTCACGGCTGCACGCCTACGGGCTGTGGGCCAGCTACCAGCGGGACTCGTGACGCCTTTCCGGTGGAGGCGCGGGCGCCTGTTGGCCCAGTTCGAACCGCACGAGGCGGCATTGCTGCGCCAGGTCGTGTCCGAGATCCGGGACGTACTCAGCGATGGCGGCTCTGACGCGGCCTCTGCGAATGAGCGCCAGTCCGACCCGGTCGCCGAGCGGCTGCTCCCGGACGGGCACCGCAGCGACCCAGCCTTGGCCGAGGATTACCGTTCCCTGACCGAGTCGGGCATACGTCAGGAGAAGTTGGCCGACGCCGCGCTGCTGCTGGACTCGGTCACCGACGACGGCGGTCGGGTCGAACTCGGCCAGAGTGAGGCCGAGGCATGGACTCGCACCCTCAACGATGTACGGCTGGCGATCGGCGTACGCCTGGACGTACAGGAATCCGACGACCCGATGCTGCGCTCCGAGCAGACCGGTGATCCGCGCTGGGCGGTCTATTCCTGGCTGACCGCAGTCCAGGGACTGTTGATCGACGCGCTCATCAGCAAGCACTGATCACCATGCACTGACGCGCAGCGGGCGCCCCCCCGAGACCCGGTCTCTAGACTCGGGGATGTGCTTCGGATCGGGCAGGCGTTGGTCGACGCGGTCACTGCGCATGCTCGCCGGGACCATCCGGACGAGGCGTGCGGGGTGATCGCCGGACCGGCCGGTAGTGACCGTCCGGAGCGTTTCATACCGATGCTGAACGCGGCCCGGTCACCCACGTTCTACGAGTTCGAGTCGGGCGACCTGCTCGAGCTCTACCGGGAGCTGGACGACTTGGACGAGCAGGTGATCGTCAACTATCACTCGCACACCGCGACCGAGCCGTACCCGTCCCGTACGGACATCAGCTACGCCAGCGGTCCTCTGGCCGACCCGGCGACGCATTACGTGCTGGTGTCCACCCGCGAGCACGGCAACGACGAGGGTCCGGTGGAGCTGCGCTCGTACCGGATCATCGATGGCCAGGTGACCGAGGAGCCGGTCGAGATCACCACGGACTGATCGGCGCGGCGTAGCCCTGTACCCGACGGGCAGGAATCGAACGGGGAGGTCCTGTCGTTACTCAAACAAAGGTGCCAATCCACCCACCGCAGTACCCCCGAGGAGAGAATTCCCGCATGGCAATCGAGGTCCGCATCCCGACGATCCTCCGCACGCATACCGGCGGCGACAAGACCGTGCAGGGTTCCGGTGACACGCTCAGCACGCTCATCGACGACTTGGACTCCCGGCACTCGGGAATCAAGGGGCGGCTGATCTCCGACGACGGGTCGTTGCACCGATTCGTGAACGTCTACGTCAACGACGAGGACGTACGGTTCACCGGCGCCCTGGAAACGCCGCTCAAGGACGGCGATTCGGTGACTGTCCTGCCGGCGGTCGCCGGAGGTTCCGCGGCGGGCAAGCGCTAGCTCAGCCATGGCCCGTTTCGCTTCGCTGATCGACTCACTCGGCAACACGCCATTGGTGGGTCTGCCGGCACTCTCGCCGAGTGCGGAGGTCCGCCTCTGGGCAAAACTCGAGGATCACAACCCGACCGGTTCGGTCAAGGACCGGGCGGCGTTCTTCATGATCCAGGCCGCCGAGGCCGAGGGTCGGCTCAAGCGTGGTGACACCATCATGGAGCCCACCAGCGGCAATACCGGGATCTCGCTGGCGATGATCGCGCGACAGCGGGGCTACCGACTGGTCTGCGTGATGCCGGAGAACACCTCGATCGAGCGCCGCCAACTGCTGCAGCTCTACGGCGCGCGGATCATCTCCTCGCCGGCCGAGGGTGGGTCGAACGAGGCGGTCGCGGTCGCCAAGAAGCTGGCCGTCCAGAACCCTGACTGGGTGATGCTCTACCAGTACGGCAACCCAGCCAATGCCCGCGCGCACTACGAGACGACTGGCCCAGAGATCCTGGCTGACCTGCCCACGATCACGCACTTCGTCGGTGGTCTGGGCACGGCCGGGACGCTGATGGGCGTCGGTCGGTTCCTGCGCGAGAAGGTGCCCGGGGTGGCGATCGTCGCAGCCGAGCCGCGGTACGGCGAACTGGTGTACGGGCTGCGCAACATCGACGAAGGTTTCATTCCCGAGCTCTACGACGCCTCGGTGCTGACCACCCGCTTCTCGGTGGGCCCCGACGACGCGATCCGGCGGACTCGTGAGTTGATCGACCGTGAGGGCATCTTCGCGGGGATCTCGACCGGAGCCATCCTGCACGCGGCTCTGGGCGTCGCCGAGCGGGAGGCAGCTGCCGGTCGCCGAGCGGATGTCGCACTGATCGTGTGCGACGGGGGTTGGAAGTACCTGTCAACCGGGGCCTATGACGGCACCGTCACCGAGGCCGCCGAGGCGCTCGACGGCCAGCTCTGGGCTTGAAGCCGGTGTCACGCACCAGCCGGTTGGCAGCTGCTCATTACGCTGCAGCGCGTGACTGAGACCGCTGCACCGATCGGGGTCTTCGACTCCGGGGTAGGCGGCTTGACCGTGGCCAGGGCGATCATGGACCAGCTGCCCGCGGAATCGATCCGCTACCTGGGCGACACCGCACACAGTCCGTACGGTCCACAACCGATCGCGGACGTACGCGCCCACGCGCTCGCCGCCATGGACCAGCTCGTGGAGTCCGGCGTCAAGATGCTCGTGGTCGCCTGCAACTCCGCCAGCTCCGCATGCCTGCGTGACGCCCGGGAGCGCTACGACGTGCCCGTGGTCGAGGTGATCCTGCCGGCCGTTCGGCGGGCGATCGCGGCGACCCGGACCGGCAACGTCGGCGTCATCGGGACCCAGACGACCGTACGCAGCCGGGCCTACGACGACGCCTTCGCCGCCGCGCCGCAGGTCACGATCACCAGCGCTGCCTGCCCGAGCTTCGTCGACTTCGTCGAACGCGGGATCACCAGCGGCCGCCAGATCCTGGGTCTCGCACAGTCCTATCTGGAGCCGCTCCAGCGCGCCGAGGTGGACACCCTGGTACTCGGCTGTACGCACTACCCGCTGCTGACCGGCGCGATCAGCCATGTGATGGGCGACGGGGTCACTCTGGTCTCCAGCGCCGAGGAGACCGCCAAGGACGTCTTCCGGGTGCTCACCGACGAGGGATTGCTCCGCGACGGCGGGGACCCGTCAGGTGAGGCGGTGTCGCTGGGCGAGCACCGGTTCTTCTCCACCGGTGACGCCGACACTTTCCATCGGCTGGCCGAGCGCTTCCTCGGGCCGGCAGTAGGACCGATTGCAACGTTGCCCGTCGGGCGGACCGCCTCCAGGGCGGCCGAGGACACCGAGACGCCGGCTGCTGCCGATGCCGCCGCCCCGCCAGATACGGCGCCTGACGGGAGAGCGGTACCAGTGCCCGGGCGGTACTCGGCTGACCGCATTCCGGTGCCCAACCTCGGTGCCCCGCAGTGAGGTTGACGGTCGTGGGGTGCTCGGGCTCGATGCCAGGTCCCGACTCGCCGGCATCCTGCTACCTCATCGATCACGACGGGGTGCGGATCGTCCTGGATCTCGGGCCGGGATCCGCAGGAAGATTGCAGCGGTATGCGGCCTTGGACACGATTGACGCGATCCTGCTCTCGCATCTGCACGCCGACCACTGCTTGGACGCCTGCTCGTTCGTGGTGTGGCACCGTTACGCCGAGCGGGCTCGCGCGCCGGTGGCGCTCCTTGGTCCGGTCGGCACCATGGAGCGGTTGGGCGCCGCCTATGAGCAGCCCGCGGCCGACCTCGGTGACGTCTTCGACTTCCACTCCCTGTCGTCGGATGATCGTGAGCGCCCAGGGAGCAGTACGGCTCAACCTGGGGCGCTCATGATCATGAATCACGGGCTCGAGATTGGCGGATTGCGGCTTTCCTTCGCCCGGATGAATCATCCGGTGGAGACCTACGCAATCCGGGTCGAGACCGGGACGGCATCGCTGACCTATTCCGCAGACACCGGGATCTGTCCCGAGTTGATTCGGCTGGCCAAGGGCACCGACGTGCTGCTGTGCGAGGCCGCGCAGCCCGATGGTGAGCCCGGTTACCCGCCAAATCTGCATCTGACCGGGAGCCAGGCCGGAGAGCACGCGGCCGCGGCAGGCGTCGGCCGGCTACTGCTGACCCACATCCCGCCGTGGGTGGACACCGCCGCCCAACTCGCAGCCGCCCGTACGGCCTTTGCCGGCACCGAACTGGCGACTACCGGCATGACCTACGACCTCTGAGCGGGACGCCGAACTGGACGTTATGCGCATAACGTGCGGGAATCGGCTCCTGGACGGGACGTTATGCGCATAACGTCCCAGGAGTCTGTCAGCCGGGGAAAAAGGACAGCCGGACCTGGCGATCGGGATTGTCGCCGTTGGGATCCACTAGGCAGATCGACTGCCACGTGCCAAGCGCCGGTCGACCGTCCAGAACGGGGATCGATGCGTACGGCGCCACGAACGCCGGCAGTACGTGGTCCCGGCCGTGGCCGAGTGAGCCGTGCCGGTGCCGCCACCGATCGTCTGTGGGCAGCAGCGAATCCAGCGTGGCCAGCAGGTCGTCGTCGCTGCCCGCCCCGGTCTCCAGGATCGCCACCCCGGCGGTGGCATGCGGGACGAAGACGTGCAGCAAGCCTTGGTCCGCGCCGCAGTCGCGCAGGAAGTCCGCGCACCGATCGGTCAGGTCGACAACGGCCGGGGACCTCCCGGTGCTCACCTGGATCAGCTCGGAACGCATCCCGCCATCCTCTCCTGGACCAGTGCGGCGGAGCTCGATAGGGGAAGCCTGCAACATACCTATGGTTACAGGGGTCCCCTGAGTCGCAGACGCCTCGACTAGTGTCGCTGGCCGTGACCCGACCCGAAAACCGTGCCCCGGACCAACTTCGCTCCGTCACCATCACCCGCAACTGGCTTGATCACGCCGAGGGCTCGGTGCTCGTCGAGTTCGGGCGTACCCGCGTGCTGTGCGCGGCCAGCGTGAACGTGGGCGTACCCCGCTGGCGACGAGGCTCCGGCCTCGGCTGGGTCACCGCGGAGTACGCGATGCTGCCGCGCTCTACCCATACCCGCAGTGACCGGGAGTCGGTGCGCGGCAAAATCGGTGGGCGTACGCACGAGATCAGCCGACTGATCGGCCGGGCCCTGCGGGCCAGCATCGATCTGTCCGCACTCGGCGAAAACAGCATCGCGATGGACTGCGACGTGCTGCAGGCCGACGGTGGAACTCGTACGGCGGCCATCACGGGCGCGTACGTCGCGCTGGCCGATGCCGTGGGTTGGCTGCGGGACAACGGCAAGCTGGCCAAGCGGGATCCCCTGCACACCTCGGTTGCGGCGGTCAGCGTTGGCGTCGTCGACGGCGAACCGCGGCTGGATCTCGAGTACGTCGAGGACGTCGCTGCCGACACCGACATGAACATCGTCTGCACCGGAACCGGTGACTTCGTCGAAGTCCAGGGGACAGCGGAAGGGGTTGCCTTCGACCGCGCCACCCTCGATGTGCTGCTCGACCTCGCGGTGGCCGGATGTGCGACCTTGACCGAGGCGCAGAAACGCGCCCTCGCCGGATGAGCCCGGTCCGGTGACGGTGACCGGTCGACGATTGGTACTGGCGACCCGCAACTCCAAGAAGCTGGCCGAACTCCGCCGGATCCTCGCACCGGCCGTCGACGTCCGCGTGCTCGGCCTCGATGACCTCCCGCCGTACGAGGAGGCCCCGGAGTCCGGCGCCACGTTCGCGGACAACGCACTGGCCAAGGCCCGGGACGCGGCTGACGCGACCGGACTTGCCGCCGTCGCCGACGACTCCGGACTCACGGTGGATGCACTCAACGGGATGCCAGGAGTGTTGTCGGCACGCTGGGCGGGGCGGCACGGTGACGATCTCGCCAACCTTGAGTTATTACTCGGCCAGATCGGAGACGTCCCCGACGACCGGCGTGGTGCGGCTTTTGTCTGCGCCGCAGCGCTGGTCCTACCCGACGGTGAGGAACACGTCCTGGAAGCCGAGATGCGCGGCAGGATCATCCGCCGGCCTCGTGGCAGCGGCGGGTTCGGCTACGACCCGATCTTCATCGCTGAAGGACACACCATGACTGCGGCAGAGATGCGGCCGGAAGACAAGGACGCAATAAGCCATCGCGGCAAGGCCTTCCGCGCCTTGCTCCCGCTGCTCGACGCGGCCCTGCGCTGAGCCGCCGTTTCTCGGGACTTTTGCCAGCGCCCGTCGAGATTGGGACGGAGAACCTGTGGGTAGAGAGAAGGAACATTTCGATCACTTGGGAGTATGAATGGCGCGCAACACGGTGCTTCGCACCATGCATGACGTCGGCCTGGCTGCGTGGTTTGGTGGATCTCTGATGGGAGCCATCGGACTCAACGCCGCGGCCGGAGCCGTCGACGAACCGGCGCAGCGCGGTCGGGTGGCCAACGCGGGGTGGGACCGGTGGACACCGGTGAACGCTGCCGCCATCGGGGCGCACCTCGTCGGCGCTGCCGGCATGTTGGCTGCCAACCGGGACCGGGTCTCCAATCAAGAAGGGGTGGGGGCCAGCAGCGTGGTGAAGACCGCGCTCACCGGGCTCGCTCTCGGTGTCACGGCCTACAGCCGTGTCGTTGGCGCAAAGGTGTCCAAAGCCGGCGACGTCGAAGTTGCCTCAGGTGCTGAGCCGCAGGCAGAGACGCCAGAGGACGTGGCCGGCGCACAGCGGCAGCTGTCCGTTCTGCAGTGGGCGATTCCTGCCGTCACCGGCGCCTTGATCGGGGTGACCGCTCTTCAGGGCGAGCAGCAGCGAGCTGATGAACAGGCGCAGGGCAAGTTGCGCAAAGCAGCCAAGCGCCTGACCGGCGCGGCCTGAACGTCGCCCGCTCGCACTAGGTGGCGGTGGCGGCGGTGTGCTGCCCCGTTGCCTTACGCGTCGCGGAGCCACCTCGGTACGTACGCCGCAGGGCTGAGAACCGCCTGCATCGGTTCGCTCGTCGCCAGTGCGGGAGGGGGTGTCTGAGTTCAGGACATCGTTCACACCTGTCTCGGGACATCGTTCACACCTGAGCAAAGGGGTGAACGATGGGGATGCCACAGCTGGTGGTCACCGCCGTGCTGGTCGAGGGTCGGAGCAAGAGCGAGGTCGCCCGTGAGTACGGGGTCTCTCGGCGCTGGGTGATCACCTTGGTCCAGCGCTATCTCGCCGAGGGCGATGCGGGCTTGGCGCCGCGTTCACGGCGGCCGCTGAGCAGCCCGCGGCGCACCGGCGATGACATCGAAGACGAGATTCTCAGAATCCGGAAGGAACTCGACCGTGGCGGGCATGAGGCCGGCGCGGCCACGATCGCCTTCCACCTCGAACGGCGGCACGGCGCCAGCCCCGCGGTCAGCACGATCTGGCGGATCCTGTCCGCCCGCGG
>JALZIL010000184.1 GCA_030860305.1 Actinomycetota bacterium | reverse complement strand
TGGCCATGACCACCGAGTCGGTGAGGTCGGCGAAGTCAGCAGCAAAGCTCGTCAGGTCATCAACACCGACCGGCAGCTTCGCGCCGACGGCGTCCTGAGCCAGCCTTCGTCGCACGTATTCGCTGCGCGAGATGCCCAGCCGCGCCGCGCGGGCGTCTAGCGCCTTCAGCACGTCGTCGGGAACGTCTCGAACCAACACGTCACTCATGAACACCCTCCGTGATATCCCGTGCTATCACTCTACCGCGTCCGGCCGCACCTAGCTGTCAGGCGGAGCAACACTGTGGACCGAGCCAGGCGGGACGATCGTCTCAGGTCGGGGCTCGCGGCCGACGCGGGTCAAACTTTCTGTCGGTTCACGGTGGTCGCGCAGTGAGCACGGCCCAGACCCCGCGCGGACTTCCTGCGGACTCTGTGCGGACTGACGGCCGTTTCGTCATCTCGTCGAAAAAGACCGAAACCCGAAAAGCCTTGTGAACCAAGGCCTTTCATTGGTGGAGCTGAGGGGACTCGAACCCCTGACCCCCACACTGCCAGTGTGGTGCGCTACCAGCTGCGCCACAGCCCCTTACGGATAGTCGAGACTACTGCACCGCTGAGGCCGCGACTGCAGCCCCTGACAGCTCAGGCAGCCAAGACGGTTCGAGGCTTGTCGGGCACCGTCTTTGGTCGTGCGCGCATCAGTCCTACGGACCCGATCGCCAGACCCAAGCCCAGGCCCAGCAGCAAAAAGACGGCTAGGCGTGCCCCCCAAGCCGGACCGATCGCAGAGACATTCGACCGGAACAACACGTCCAGATCGGGTAGCGCCTCGACAACCAGCAGCCAGCCGGAGATCGCCATCAGGTACGGCGCCGAGCCGAACCCCTGACAACCGGCGGCCGCCGAGCGGCTCGTACGGCGAAGAACGTCAGCACCAGCACCACCAACGTCGGCACGAGCACCGCAAGCAGGCCGTACACGACCGACGAGGCATCTCGCGAGGGCAGCGCAGTGCTCGCCACATGCCAGACCGAGCCAGCGCAGGCAAGGACGAGCAAACAGGCAGCCAGACGCGGCGAGCGCCACAACCATCCCGCCGCCAGGCCGATCCCGACCAACACAGTCAGGACCGGGTACGACACCCAACCCGGCGGTGGCGGCGTCCAATCCAGCACTCCGGCGACCGAGCAGGCGCGACCGTCGATCTCCAGCGGCACCGACCGCTCGATCACCCGGTGCGAGACGTCAGGATCGGCCCGGACCTGCGGCGGCACCAACGCCGACATCCAATGCGTTCGGTGATCGCCCCTCGTACACGGTCTCCGAACTGACGCTTACCCAGGACGGGTCGGCCTGCGGATCGGCGCGCTCAGGCAGCGGCGTGGTCCCATCCCGACGCGAATTGAGGTAGGTCGCCGGGCTGTTCTCGTTGCGCCGTACGCCATCCGGGCCGATCTTGAGGTATGGCTCGGATGAGTAACCGGGTACGGAGACGACCTCGTCGCCAGCATTGGACAGTCGCAGCCGGTTACCGAATTCGATGATCTCCACCGGGATCCCTCGGGCAGCGGCGGACTGATCGAGGGGATCGCCCAGAGAAGTTGTCCGCGGCATGCGAGTCACCGACGTGCGCCGCAGCCGGAGCAGCCATCAACAGCGCGAATCCGCACGCGGCGCTCACCACAGCCACCCAGCGACCCAACAGGGGCATCGAGTGACTGCTGGTCGTACGACCCGTCGGGATCGTCACTGCTCCGCGATGATCTCCAGGTCGTGGGTGATGTCGTCGGGGACGCTGCCCGCCAGGAACGCCACCCGCGCAACATCGTCGCGCCCGAAGAGCAACAGCAGCGTCGAGTGGGTCTCTCCGTTGTCCTCTGCGACCGGCAACCCGGCTGCACTCTGCGCCGCCTCGACCGCAGCCAGGTCGCCGGTCAAGCCGATGAAAGAAACCGGCAGGTCGGCGTCGAAACGCTCCAGATAAGCCCCGAGGGTGGCGGCGTCGTCGCGAGCCGGATCGGTGGTCACGAAGACCACGTTCACCTCCTCGGCCAGTGACTGATCGACGTTACGAAGCGCGACAGCCACATTCGCCATTGTCGTCGGGCAGACATCCGGACAGTTCGTGAAGCCGAAGAACAGCAACGTCAACTCACCCGAGGTCTCGGCCGTGAAGTCGTACGGCGCCCCAGCGGAGTCGGTCAAAGTGAACGCCGGACGCGGAAACGGCTCGGTGGGCGCCAGTCCGCGGTACGGCGTGTCCGGCCCACCCTCGACCGTCGCGATGCCGGTGTGGTCCGACGACATGTCGTGCTCGTCCTGTTCGTCGGCCGACGCCGAACACCCGGCCACTGTCAGCAGCACGCCGACCAGCAGCACACCGAGGCTCATCGGCAGTCGTCGAGATCCCAGCACTGCTCCACGGTACGGCGGCGGGCGTGCAGACCGAATGCCAACCCGCGCTCGCTTTTCTCGCAACGAAGCCACACGATCGTTCCCGCCGGCCGCCGGTAGGCAGACCCAAGCGCTCTGGGTGGTGATCGCGGCCGCACTGACGCTCAGCGCCGGGACCAACGCGTCGACTGTCGGCCGTTCGCTGGGGGGTGGCGGGGAATATCGTCGCCGCCTGGGTGCTTACCCTGCCCGCGGACGGTGCCGTTGCGGCCGCGGCGTACTTCATCACCCACCGCCCTCGTCGGCCGACCTATCCGGGCCGCTCCAGCCGATGGGGGCACGTACAAGCCGGAGAGGTTGGTGGTCGGCATGGCCGGCTCGGACGTGCGATGGGGTACGGCGCAGGCTCGGTGGATCCTGCTCGCAACGATCCTCGGCTCCTCGATCGCACTGCTCGATGCGACGGTCGTCAACGTCGCCCTACCCGCCATCGCCGACGATCTCGACGCGCCGCTGTCCGGTCTGCAGTGGACGGTCAACGCCTACACGCTGACATTGGCCGCATTCATCCTCGTGGGCGGCTCCCTCGGCGACCGGGTCGGACGCCGGCGGATCTTCTTGATCGGCATCGCCTGGTTTGCCATCGCCTCCCTGCTGTGCGGGCTGTCCCAGGACATCTGGCAACTCGTCGTCGCCCGAGCGCTGCAGGGCATCGGCGGCGCGCTGCTGACGCCGGGCAGCCTGGCGCTGATCCAGGCCTCGT
Source organism: Actinomycetota bacterium (assembly GCA_030860305.1). Next base: position 3,080 of record JALZIL010000184.1, on the reverse strand, counting down.
TTGTTCCAGCTGACCGGGCTCGGGCGATCGGGACCTGGGCCGGCCTCGGCGGGGTGGCAACCCTGATCGGTCCCTTCCTGGGCGGCTATCTCATCGACACGGCCACCTGGCGTTGGATCTTCCTGATCAATGTCCCGCTCGCCGCCTTTGCTCTCTGGGTGGGGCACAAGCACGTACCGGAGAGCCGGGACGATCTGAGTGCGGGGCACTTCGACTGGCTCGGGGCGGTGTTCGCGGTGCTCACCCTGGGCGCCGGTACGTACGCCCTGATCTATGCCGCGGACGATTTGACCCGTCCTGACGTGCTGGCGGCGGCGGTGCTCACCATGGCCGGCGGGATCGGGTTCATCGTCAGCCAACGCCGCGAGGCTCACCCGATGGTTCCGTTGGGGATCTTCTCGTCGCGCCAGTTCAGCGCGGCGAACGGGATGACCTTCCTCGTGTACGGCGCGCTGAGTGCGGTCTTCTTCATCCTCGTGTTGCAGCTGCAGGTCGTCTCCGGGTTCTCCGCGACCGGTGCCGGCCTGGCGATGATTCCGGTCACCGTCCTGATGATGCTTTTCTCCACCCGGGCCGGAGCCTTCGCCGGTCGGATCGGCCCGCGGGTCCCGATGACGGTGGGGCCCTTGGTCTGCGCCGTCGGGGCGCTGTTGTTCCTGCGCGCCGGACCGGCTGCGAACTACCTGACCGATGTGTTGCCCGGAGCGCTGGTGTTCGGCTTGGGACTGACGACGCTGGTGGCGCCACTGACGGCCACCGTCCTGGCGGCGGCAGACGACCGGTACGCCGGAGTGTCCAGCGGGGTCAACAACGCCGTCGCTCGCGCAGCGGGGCTGCTCGCCGTCGCAGGCCTGCCTCTGCTGGTGGGGCTGTCCAGCGAATCGGGCCTGGACCCGGTTGGGCTGGATGCGGCCTACACGCGGGCGATGATCGGCAACGCGGTTCTGCTGGCTGCCGGCGGCATCCTGTCCTGGTTCACCATTCGTACGCCCCTACCCACCGCCACCACGGATGCCGAGCCGGACGCCGGCCGGCCACCGGCTGAGGGACGTCGGGCCGAACCCGCTGAGGCCGTGCGCTCGCTGGCTGAACCGGGCAACGACCGACTGCCGTGCGTCCCCTGCGTCCCGGCACGCAGCAGGTCTGGCTGAGCTGGTCAGGTCACGGCATGTCGGCTGACCCGTCGCAGCGCAGCCACCCCCTCGAGGTGCACTTCCGCGAGGCGGTCGGCGCGTTGCGCCGGGACGCGGCCAGGTCGAGCGCCAAGGCCCAGCATCCGGACTCGACGGCCGTACACGAGGGTTCGGGACTGAGCCTGCAGCGGTGCCTCGAGCTCTTCGACGCCCAGATCGCCAGCCGGCTCTGCGATCTGGCCGCGCAGTGGATGCATAACCGGGGGCGTGGCTATTACACGATCGGCTCGTCGGGGCACGAGGGAAACGCCGCTGTCGCCGCAGCTCTGCGGGTAGACGACCCGGCCCTGCTGCACTACCGGTCGGGCGCCTTCTACATCACCCGTGCCGCTCAGCTACCCGGGCAGGATCCGGTGCGCGACATCCTGTACGGGGTGGCGGCCGCGACGCTGGAGCCGATCGCCGGCGGCCGGCACAAGGTCTTCGGGCATCCTGACCTGGCGGTGATCCCCTCGACCTCCACGATCGGATCACATCTCCCGCGGGCGGTCGGCGTCGCCTTCGCGATCGAACGCGCCCGCAAGGTGGGGCACCGCACACCATGGCCGGAGGATGCCGTCGCGGTCTGCAGCATCGGGGACGCCTCGCTGAATCACTCGACGGTGACCGGTGCGCTGAACACAGCTCTGCACACGGTCCATCAGGGCCTGGGCCTGCCGTTGGTCATCGTGTGCGAGGACAACGGGTACGGCATCAGTGTGCCGAGCCCACCCGGCTGGGTAGTGGCGGCCGTCGGTAACCGGCCGGGGCTCACGTACTTCCGCGCGGACGGAGGCGACCTCGCCGACGTCTTCGACGTGGCCAGCCGCGCAGTGGAGCAGGCCCGCAGGCGACGCCGACCGGTGCTGCTGCACGTGGAGTCCGTGCGCTTCCTCGGACACGCCGGCTCCGACGCGGAAGCCTCGTACCGCAGCGCGAAGGTAATTTCCGCCGACTATGCCCGGGACCCGCTGGTCCGGACAGCTGCGATGCTCGTCGCGTCGGGGCGACACGGCCCGGCGGAACTCCTCGACCGCTACGACCGAACCCGCGAACACATCTGGTCGGTGGCCGAAAAGGCGATGGCCAGTTCGACCATCGGTAGCCGCGCCGAGGTGATCTCCCCGCTGGCCCCCCGTCGTGCTCGTCAGACGGCGAGCCGAGCGCTGGAGGCAGCCTCGTCGAGCCGGCGTAGCACCGCATTCGGTGACCGACTGCCCGAATCCCAGGGCCCGCTCACCCTGGCCCAGACCATCAGGGCCAGCTTGACCGACGCGCTGGCCCTCGACCCGGCTGCCCTGGTGTTCGGCCAGGACGTCGCCGTCAAGGGAGGCGTCTACGGGCTTACCGGCGGCCTGCAGCGCTCCTTCGGGCCGGCCCGGGTCTTCGACACCCTTCTGGACGAGCAGTCCATCCTGGGCCTGGCGCTGGGTACCGGCCTTGCCGGGTTCCTGCCGATCCCGGAGATCCAGTACCTCGCGTACCTCCACAACGCCGAGGATCAGCTTCGGGGCGAGGCGGCGACCTTGCAGTTCTTCTCCCAGGGGGCCTACCGCAATCCGATGGTCGTCCGGATCGCGGGGCTGGCCTACCAGAAGGGCTTCGGCGGCCACTTCCACAACGACAACTCACTTGGCGTGCTCCGCGACATCCCGGGGCTGGTCCTTGCCGTACCTGCGCACCCGCGGGACGCGGCTCCGATGCTGCGAAGCTGCCTGGCCGCCGCTCGGGTCGACGGGACCGTCTCGGTGATGGTCGAGCCGATCGCGCTCTACCACGCTCGCGACCTGCACGCCCCGGACGACGGGGCGTGGCTCTGGCCGTACGCAGCCCCAGATCAGTGGACCGAGGAGCATGCCGATATCGGCCGGGCCCGAACTCACGGGTCGGGCCGCGACCTCGCGATCG
>JALZIL010000157.1 GCA_030860305.1 Actinomycetota bacterium | reverse complement strand
AAGCGGACCCGCGCGCCCTTGGAACTCGGCTGCAGCCCTTCGCCGGCGAGCATCACGCCGGCCTTGACCAGTTCCTCGTTGTAGTTCCCCATGTCGGTGAGCTCTTGCTCGGTGGGCATGACGCCGGACTCGGTGTTCTGGTCGGACTTCAGGATGATCATGAATCGCATCGTGAGCTCCTTCGCTTCTATCCGGAACGGATCGACCAAGCACTGTGCCGGGCCTCACCGACGCGTCGAACACCCGGGGGCTGGATCGACACGACGACCAAACTTTTTCTCAGACCTCGTCGGCTTGCCTACCGGCCGTACGAATGCGCCTTGTTCACAACCCGCACCGCTCGTACTGGTCAGTCTGGTGCAGCCGACTCCCGCGGCTGTTCCCTCGGGACTGGCGCGAGCGGTACGGCGCCGTGCCGGGCCATCTCGGACTGTCCGCTACGTGGTTCTCGCGGCGCCGAATCGCCTGATCACGCCCGGCCGGTCAGGCTCGCCGGTCAGCCGGTGGTGGCCTTGACGAAGCGCTCGCCCATGGCTTCGAGATCGCTGCGGGACATGTTCTCCTGCAGAGCAGGCAGTAGGTCCGCCTCTTCTTCCTCCACGTGGTGGCGCAATTCGGCGGCGAAGGCGGCGACCGCACCGTCGAAGCCCGGCCCACCCGGCTCCTGGTTCAGCAGTTCGGTGAGCAAGCCCAGGAAGTGGTGATGCTCAGCAGTACCGTCGTGGACCTCTTCGCCGGTCTCCGGCTCGACCTTCTCGATCGCCGGGTAGACGAAGTCCTCCTCGGCATCGGAGTGCGGCTTGAGCATGTCGTAGATCTTCTGCAGCGTCGCCGCGACGTCGCCCTTCTCCGCCTCGACCTGCTTCACCAACTTGTCGACCTCGCGGTGCTGCTCCTTGATCACGGTGACGACGCTGCTGGCCATGTAGTGGTCTCCTTCGATTCCTTGATGTCGCCGGCTGCGACCTTGTCTGCCTTACCCGGTTGTCGTCCCCTTACACGGAATTGCGGCGGTGACTAGGCCGCGCTTGCGTACTTCGAGCGCGCACAATGGAAAGGAAACGCTAGGAGGGCGGGTGTACCAGGCAATCGGGGATCTGGTCATGTTGCTGCACTTCGCATTCCTGGTGGTCCTGACCCTCGGTGGGTTCGCGGCCTGGCGGTGGCCGCGGCTGATCCTGGTGCATGTCGGACTCGCGGTGTGGGGCGTGCTCAACGCCGTGGTCAAGGTGCCTTGCCCGCTCACCGACATCGAGGACTGGGCCAGGCGACGGGCCGGCGAAGAGGGGCTACCTCAAGGCTTCATCGACAGATACCTCACTGGCGTGGTGTACCCCGAGGAGCACCTGGGCGCCGTGCAGTTGGGTGTCGCCTGTCTCGTGGCCGTCTCCTGGGTGGGCTACGCCCTGCTCTGGCGCGCCCGGCGCCGCAGAGCCGCAGCCGGCGTGCGGTAGCGCGGCCGCATCTTTGTCGAAGCGCCTCGTGAGACACCCGGCGGTACTGTCCGCGAGTCGGCAACTGCGGTGCACGTGGTGATCAGATTGGATCAAGATGAGCGCGAACGGCGGCGCTGCTCTCGGCGAACTGGACGTCCTCGGCATCGGTAACGCGATCGTGGATGTGCTCGCGCACACCTCCGACGATGTCATCCTCGGCCATGGCCTGCCCAAGGGAAGCATGACGCTGATCGACGCGGAGCGGGCCGATGCGCTCTATGTCGACATCGGCCCGAGTCTGGAGATCTCCGGTGGATCGGGAGCCAACACGGTCGCCGGGGCGGCCTCGTTCGGCGCCGATGTGGCCTTCATCGGAAAGGTTCGCGACGACAAGCTCGGCGACACCTTCTCCCGGGACATCCGGGACATCGGTGCCCTGTTCCAGACCGCACCGTTGACACAGGGTCCAGGTACCGCTCGCTGCCTGATCATGGTCTCGCCTGACGGGCAGCGCACGATGAGCACCTACCTCGGTGCCGCCGTCGAGCTGGGACCCGAGGACATCGACACCGATGTCGTCGGTCGAGCGAAGGTCACCTACCTCGAGGGTTACCTGTGGGATCCCCCCCGGGCGAAGGAGGCCTTCCGTACGGCGATGGCCGCTGCCCACGCCCGCAATCGCAGGGTCGCACTCACCCTCTCGGACACGTTCTGCGTCGAACGGCACCGTGCGGAGTTCCGCGCCCTGGTCGAGAACGACGTCGACATCCTGTTCGCCAACCAGGAAGAAGTGCGCGCGCTGTACGAGGTGGCGACCCTCGAAGAGGCACTCGCGGCCGTCCGAGGACGTTGCGACATCGTGGCGGTCACCCGCTCGGAGAAGGGGTCGCTGGTGTCTTCCGACGGCAACTTCCACGAGGTGTCCGCCGAGCCGGTCGAAACGATCGTCGACACCACCGGCGCGGGCGATTCGTACGCCGCCGGCTTCCTGTACGGCCTCACCCACGGGCTCGACCTGCCACTGTGTGGGCGGCTGGGCTCCATCGCGGCTGCGGAGATCATCTCGCACTTCGGTGCCCGGCCACAGGTCGACCTCGCCGAGCTCGCCGCCCCGGTTCTGGCCGCGCGATAGCGCCCAGCAAGCTCGACGGCATGACCGGAACCGGACAACATGATCACGGCGCCCGGAATCATGACCACGACCAGCACAGCCACGACCAGCACGGCCACGAACCGCACGGCCACGAACCGCACGGCCACGACCAGCATGGCGGCGTACGCGGATGGCTGGTCCACATCTTCGGCCCACACAGTCACGACGCCGCCGGGTGCCGCTTACTGCGTCCCCGCGTAGGCCAGCCGGTGGCAGGGTGCCGCCTACCGCGACCGGCCGGGGGCGCAACACCGGAGTCAGGTCGTTGCGCTCCGGCTGGCGCCGGTAGGTTGCAGGACAGACAGGATGTTGCCGGCCGGATCGGTGAACCAGGCCTGGGCCAGGTCGCCCACGCGGAAGATGCCCTTCTCGTTGGTGTCGGTGTCGGTCGCCGTACCGGCGTAACGGGTGACGTCGACGCCGCGCTCGGCCAGCGCGTCGACTGCCGCCTCGATGTCGTCCACCTCGAAGTTCAGGACGGTGTACGTCGCCGGCGCATGGTCGACCTTGGGGTAGACCATGATTGAGCGCTCGTCGCTCAGGTGCAAGCCGAGAATGTCGCCCTCGGCGGTGACCCGGACACCGAGTGTCTCGCTGTAGAACGCCTTCGCTGCGGCAGTATCCGGGACGGCGAAGCTGCTGAATGCCTTACTGGTGTCGAACATGACGATCTCCTCAACTGTCGCGGTCTGACCCTCTGCTGCGCTCACGCGACGACGGGTCCGGAACTACTGATCTCGTACTTGATCGCCTCGTGGCTGAGGACCTCGACCGGCGACGGGGTCGGCGTGAAGGTCGCGCACCGTACGGCGAAGTCCTCCGCGGTCGCCCACTGCTCGAACAGATTGACTCGTCCCGGCTCGACCGGATCGGGGGCCACGATGAAGTCGACGCAACCCGGTTCGGCGCGCGCCTGCCGAAGCTCCTCGACAGAGCCGGCGAGAAACTCGGCTCGCCGGGCGGGATCCACGTATATCTTCGCGGTGATGATCAGCATCAGCTCGCGGCTCCCCGACGTCCGGGGTTTGTGTCGGGATCGGACTCGCGGTCACTGTGCGGGGGTACGTGCCGGAACAGCACCGCCGCGACGACAGCAAGGACCAGGAACAGCACGGCGCTCAGGCCGGCCACCACATTCAATCCGTCGGTGAACGCCTCCCGCGCATCAGCCAACAGATCGAGCCCGAGCCGATCGGGCAGTTGCGCTGCTGTGGCGACCGCGCCGGTAATGCTTTCCCGAGCAGCCTCGACGGCCTCGCCGGACAGACCGGAGAGCGCGGAGTCGGACAGCTGGCCGCGGTAGACCGCCGTACCGATGCTGCCCATCGTGGCAACCCCGAGCGCGATGCCGAACTCGCCGCTGGTCTCCGAGATCCCGGACGCCGAGCCGGCCTTCTCCGGCGGAGCAGAGCCGATGACCAGCCCGATCCCGAGTGCTGAGGGCAGCGCGATCCCGACGCAGGCAAGTACGAACCCGCCCACCAACAACGCCAGCCCGCCGACGCTGTCGACCTGGGTGACCAGCAGTAGCCCACCCGTCGCGATCGCCAGACCTGAAGCCATCACGTACGCCGGCCGGAACCGCCGGGCCAGCTGCGGGGCGAGCATGGTGGCGATCACCATCGCGAGGTTCATCGGCACCAGCCAGAGCCCGGCAGTCAGTGGCGAGAAGCCTTGCACCATCTGCAAATACAGCGTGACCAGCAAAAAGGTCCCGGCCATCACGATGCCACCGAACATCCCGATGCCCAAGGCGCCGCTGAACGAGCGGTTGGCGAACAGCCGAAGGTCCAGCAGCGGAGACGTGAGCCGGGTCTGCCGCCGTACGAAGATGGTTCCGACGACGAGACCGACGACGACCGCCAGCACCGGAACGGAGTGCACACCGTCCTTGGCCAGTTCCTTGAGGCCGTAGATGATCGGCAGGATCGTGCCCAATGACAGGGCGACGCTGAGCAGGTCGAGCCGGCCTGGATCGGGGTCGCGGTATTCGGGCAGCAGCTTGGGTGCGCTGATCAGCAGCAGAACCATCACCGGTACGCCGAGCAGGAACGCCGATCCCCACCAGAAGCTCTCCAGCAGTACGCCGCCGACGAGCGGGCCGATCGTCATGCCACCCATGAAGCAGCTCATCCACACCGAGATGGCCACCCCGCGCTGATGGGCATCGTTGAACATGTTGCTGATCAGGGCCAGGGTCGAGGGCATCAGTGTCGCGCCGGCGATCCCGAGCAGTGCGCGGGCCGCGATCAGCAGTTCCGCGCTGGGGGCAAAGGCCGCGATCACCGAGGCGACACCGAACGCGCTGCCGCCGATCATCAGCAGCTTGCGGCGTCCGATCCGGTCACCCAGCGTGCCCATCGTGATCAGGAATCCGGCGATCATGAAGCCGTAGATGTCCATGATCCACAACTGTTGCGTGCTGCCGGCGCCCAGATCCGCGCTCAGGTACGGCAATGCCAGGTAGAGCACGCTCATGTCCAGCGAGAGCAGCAGCGTGGGCAGGGCCAGAACTGCCAGCCCCAGCCACTCACGCCGCCCGGCCCGCAGGCCGGTCTCGGTACCGGAGGTGTCCACACTCATCGCCTGCTCCTCTGGTCGTCTTCTGTAGCGGTAGACCGTCGGCTCAGCCAGAACTCATCGGTGAACGCGGAACAGGGATGCGGTCAGTAGAGATCGTGTCCTGGAGGTGTGGCATCTTCGTCCAGCTGGACAGGTCGGGCCCGCACGAGGGGGTTGTGCTGGAGGGTCTCGATGAGAGCTGCTGGTCCGCCGATACAGGTCCAGGTGTCGTCCCAGAGGGCTGAGACCAGCCAGGATCGATCCGCGGGGAAGAACAGGTCGGGTAGCCCGCCGTACTGCATCCGCATGTGCCCGGAGCGCCAGGTGAGCGCCTGCTCGGGTCCGGCTTCGACCAGCACGTAGTGCCAGTCCGAGTAGAGGGTGACCCTAGGGGCCTGGTCGAAGACGACGTCGTGGGCTCCGGTGTCGAGATATCCCAGCCACCACGGCTGCTCAGACGTGTGCTGGATCAGGTCCTTGACCACGGCTTGCTCGTGCAGCGCGGTCGTGACCTGGGACTCGTTAGGCCCGCAAAAGGTGGCAAAGGCCTTGAAGACCGCAGGAATGGCCGCGGTGATGGTCCGGCCGATGGCTGTCCCGCCCGCGATCCAGGCCACGTCCGAGCCCCTCCCTAGCTGCCAGCGTTGTCCGTCCCTGGTGACCTCCACCAGACCACCCAACCCGGTCAAGGAACCAAGGGCGCCTGGAATTCACCGGAGACACTCCTTCGGCCGCTAGCCTCGCGGTGATGCTGCACGTCCCGGAACAGCTGCTCGTACACCTTCGCCGTGCGCGGGATCTCGCGGACCGGCACTACGCCGAACCCCTCGACCTGGACGGCCTGGCCGGCACGGCCGGGGTGTCGAAGTACCACTTCCTGCGCTGCTTTGCCGCGACGTACGGCAAGACGCCCTCGCTCTATGTAGCTGTGCGGCGGATCGAGCGGGCCCAAGACCTGCTGCGGGCTACCAACCTGACCGTCACCGAGGTCTGTCTCCTGGTCGGCTACACCAGCCTGGGCTCGTTCAGCAGCCGGTTCACCCATCTCGTCGGCGTCGCCCCGTCGGCCTACCAGGCAAAGTTCGCCGAGCACGGAGCGCCGCGTATTCCAGGCTGCTTCGTGTTCATGCACGGCCTGAGCGACCGGACATTTTTTGTTTTAATTTTTGTGATTCCACCGAGATCGACTCCGTCCGAGGTTGAGCGCATGATCTCAAACAGCGCCCGCGTCACGCTGTATGTCAC
>JALZIL010000145.1 GCA_030860305.1 Actinomycetota bacterium | reverse complement strand
GCCTGCACCAGCTTGTCGACGACATCTATCGCCCAATCCTGCCGAGACCACGTCAAAGGCTCATACAAACCAAGTGCCGTATTCAGCAGCACATCTCCTGAATAGACCACCCCGAACACGACACCCGTGGCCCGCAGGCCCCGCAATCCCGCGCGGGCGGCCATGGCGTGCGCTGAACCCCACAGCGTTCCGAGGGCGAAGTGGGTGCCGTAGTTCAGCTGCTTGCGGCCCGGGCCGGTAGGCGGATCGATGGGCAGTACCTTCTCCGCGAAGCTTGCCGGCGCGTAACTGTCGGGTCGGCCAGTCAAAGGCATCTCGACAAGCTTCTGAAATGCCGTCATCACCGCAGTGCCGGCGATCCCGGCCACGACACCTCGGCCCAACGCGGAGGTGATCGCCAGTGGCTGTGTGGTCATAGGCTTTCCTACCACGGTTGGACGCCCGACCAAGGCATCAGTTCGCTAGGCGGAGCTTCCATCCGGCGGCTCCACATTGGTGGCAGGTCCACATCAGTTCCAGGAGTCGCCGTCGTTGCGATTCGGTAAGGCCCCAGAGCCATCTGCTCCTCAACCTCGGCCAGCGCCTGGTCACCGCGTGCCATGACGTCGGAAACACAGGCGGGCAAGTTCGGAGTTGCTCAACCCAGGGGCTTCGCTCCAGAGCGGACAGAACGGCGTACGGCATCGTCAACCCGAGCGGCGCCAGCCTTTGTTCAGCGGCGGCACGCACAGCCTGCTGCAAGCGTTTCGCGGCATACCCGATCCGGGTCTCGAGGTCCACAGGCCACTGACCAGGTGATGCACCACCGACTTGGCTTCGTCTCGGCCAATATCCACGCCAGCCTCGACGGCGCTCGAGTCGTCAACTATGCCCAGTGGCAGGCGGTGCAGGACTTCCAGGCGATGCTCGGGGACCCGGTTGCCGGCGAGCACATGGCTGCCGCCGGACCTATGGCCAACGGGCAACCGCACCTGTACACGGTTGTCTCGGTCCACCACGCGTAGCTTCGCCCCGATGGCGGGTCAGCTGTTGGCGTGCTCGACTAGGTGAGCGACTTTGGGCCGGTCCCGGTCCGGAAGGGCGTACAGCGCCGGAGCGAGCCTTCCGATCAGTGCGCGTTCCACAGTGAGCGCGCGCAGCGCCAGCCCGAGGGTGACGTCGTGGTCTGGCCGGTGGGCGATCTCGATGCCGTCGCCGGCGCGAATCTGGCCTTCTTCGAGGACCCGAAGGTAGGCACCGGGCGCGCCGTAGGCGAGAAACCGCTTGATCAAGCGAGGAACACCCCAGAATCCCTGGAAGCTCAGGCAGGGGGTACGCGGACAGGTGACCTCGAGCAACGTCGTACCGATCCGCCAGCGCTCCCCCAACAGGGCATTGGTGACGTCTAGTCCGCGCGTCCTCAGGTTCTCCCCGAACCGGCCTGGTGGGAGTTCGCGCTCGAGGTCTGCAGCCCACCATTCTGCGTCCTCCTGGGCGTAGGCATAGACCGCCTTGCCCTCTCCTCCGTGATGCGCGATGTCGCACTGCGTGTCGCCGGTCAGGCCGAACCGGTGTACCTCAACGTCTCCCAGAACCGGGCGCTTGTCGATGGCAGTCTCGTCCTGCTTGCCGCCGACATCGGGGATGATGGCGTGCACGACGCAGATGGCAAGGACCTCCGCGTACGACCGCCGCTCGGGTGGGGCGAGCCGGGTCGCTTGGGTGATCGTCATTTCTTCGCTCCCGTCGGTTCGCCTTGGGACAGGGCCGCGATGAACGCCTCCTGCGGCACCTCCACCCGCCCGACCATCTTCATCCGGCGCTTGCCCTCCTTCTGTTTCTCCAAGAGTTTGCGCTTACGGGTGATGTCACCGCCGTAGCACTTCGCGAGCACGTCCTTGCGGATCGCCCGAATGGTCTCCCGGGCGATGACCCGCGCACCGATGGCGGCCTGGATCGGCACCTCGAACTGTTGCCGCGGGATGAGTTCGCGCAACTTGCCGGTCATCATCACCCCGTACGCGTAGGCCTTGTCCTTGTGCACGATCGCACTGAAGGCGTCGACCGGCTCTCCTTGCAACAGGATGTCCACTTTGGACAGTTCGGCCAGTTGCTCCCCGGACTCCTCGTAGTCCAGCGATGCATACCCGCGCGTACGAGACTTCAGGACGTCGAAGAAGTCGAAGATGATCTCGCCCATCGGAAGTGTGTAGCGCAGCTCCACCCGGGTCTCGGAGAGGTAGTCCATGCCGGTGAGCTGCCCGCGCCGGGACTGGCAGAGCTCCATGATCGCGCCGGTGTAGTCGGTCGGGGAGATGATCATCGCCTTCACGACCGGCTCGTACACCTCACCGGTCTTGCCTGCCGGCCAGTCGCTCGGGTTGGTGATGATCAACTCCTCGCCCTCCTCGGTGACCATCCGGTAGACGACGTTGGGCATCGTGGAGATCAGCGAGAGGTCGAACTCGCGCTCCAGCCGCTCACGAACGATCTCGAGGTGCAGCAGCCCGAGAAAGCCACACCGGAAGCCGAACCCCAGCGCCGTCGAGGTCTCCGGCTCGTACACCAGCGCCGCGTCGTTGAGCTGCAACCGGTCCAGCGCGTCACGCAGGATCGGGTAGTCCGAGCCGTCGATCGGGTAGAGCCCGGAATAGACCATGGGGCGCGGATCGCGGTATCCACCCAGCGCTTCGGTGGCGGGCTTCGCGAGATTGGTGATCGTGTCGCCAACCCGCGACTGGCGTACGTCCTTCACACCGGTGATCAGGTAACCCACCTCGCCGACGCCGAGCGAGGCGACCCGTTTGGGCTCCGGAGAGATGACGCCGACCTCGAGCAGCTCATGGGTGGCCCGGGTCGACATCATCCGGATCTTCTCGCGGGCCTGGATCTCGCCGTCGATCACGCGGATGTAGGTGATCACCCCGCGGTAGGTGTCGTAGACCGAGTCAAAGATCATTGCCCGGCTCGGGGCATCGGCGTCCCCGACGGGAGCGGGGATGTCGCGTACGACGGCGTCCAGCAGGTCCGCGACGCCCTCCCCTGTCTTGCCACTGACCCGCAGGACATCCTCGGCATCGCAGCCGATCACATGGGCGATCTCGGCCGCATAGCGCTCGGGCTGCGCCGCCGGCAGGTCGATCTTGTTCAGCACCGGGATGACCTGGAGGTCGTTCTCGAGCGCGAGGTAGAGATTGGCCAGCGTCTGGGCCTCGATGCCTTGGGCCGCATCGACCAGAAGCACGGCCCCCTCGCAGGCAGCCAACGACCGGGATACCTCGTAGGTGAAGTCGACGTGGCCGGGGGTGTCGATCATGTTCAAGACGTAGCCGGCACCGTCCGGGCCTGACCACGGCAGACGTACTGCCTGGGACTTGATCGTGATGCCGCGCTCGCGCTCGATGTCCATCCGGTCGAGGTACTGCGCCCGCATGTTTCGGGAGTCGATCACGCCAGTGACCTCCAGCATCCGATCGGCGAGGGTCGACTTACCGTGGTCGATGTGCGCGATGATGCAGAAGTTCCGGATCCTGGTCGGATCGGTCAGCGCATGAGCAGGCGTTGCGGGCTGGGTCACTCAGATCCATCTCGTACGTGGGTCGGGACGCGCCGATGCGGGCGACCCGTTCATGGTCCCACGGGTGCTTGGGATCCCTCGATGCGATCGTACGAGCCGAGCGGCCAGGCGCAGCCGCCCACCGCGTTGGCTGGGGTTAGCGGCGCGCTGGTAGCCTGATGTGTCGGTGCTGACGCAGCTGTAGGCGGTCGCATGGCGCCTTACCCGTTCCACCGGCACGTCCGATCATCACACTCCCGATCACAAAGAGGCGAAGGCTTTCACGCGTGGCGAACATCAAATCCCAGATCAAGCGGATCAAGACCAACGAGAAGGCCCGTCAGCGCAATGCAGCCGTCAGGTCTGCGCTGAAGACCTCGGTCCGCAAGTTTCGCTCTGCTGCCGACACCGGTGACGCGAGCGCGGCCAGCGAGGAGTTGCTCAAGGCCTCCCGTGCGCTGGACAAGGCCGCGAGCAAAGGCGTGATCCACAAGAACCAAGCGGCCAACCGCAAGTCTGCGATGGCCAAGAAGGTCTCCTCGCTCTGAGCCGGGAGCTCTGCCTGCTCAGGGGACTGCGCTGCTCTCCTTGGCCGCGATCAACTGACGTACGGCGCTCTCGAGTGCGTAGTCGGCGCTGGCAGCGACACCTTTCACGTCCGCGTTCACCTTGGCCACGATCTGTAGGGCCTCATGCAGTCCGGTCACCTTCCACCCGCGGGCCTGCTGCTGGGCGCGCTTGACCTTCCACGGGGGCAAACCCAACGTGCGCGCCAGATCGTAGGGATCTCCGCGCCCGACCGAGACAACCCGAGCCGCTGTCCGTACCCCGTCGGCGAGGGCATCGGCGATCAGTACCGCGGCCACCCCTTGGTCCAGCGCCCAGCGCAACGCCTCCAGGGCTGCCGGCAGGTCGCCGACCAGAGCTCGCTCGGCCACCGAGAAGCCAGTGATCTCGGCCCGGCCCCGGTGGTAACGAGCGACGTCGTCGACCTCGATCTGACCGCCGGCATCGAAGACCAACTGCCCGGTGGCCGCCGATAGTTCCCGTAGATCGTTTCCGACCGCGTCCAATATTGCCGCGGCCGCGGCCGCACTGATGGAGCCTCCGGCTCGCTGCGCCTCCCGCCGGATGAAACGTAACCGATCCTCGTGTCGAGTCAGCTTGGCGCAGTCGTGCACCGTCGCTCCGGCCCTCTTCACGCGATCGACCAAAGCCTTGTTCCGCGCTCCGCCGCTGTGGGTCAGTACGAGCACGAGGTCACTGTCCCTGGCTTCGACGGCTTGGGCCACTGCCTCGGCGAAGTCCTTGGCAGCATCGTGCGTCCCCTCGATGACGACGAGCCGACGCTGTGCGAACAGCGACAGACCCAGCATCTCTGCCAGCTGCCCAGGATCGGATCCCGAGGCGCTGAGCTCCTGGACCTCCAAAGCGGAGTCCGCAGCCCGCGCCGCCGCGATCAGATCGGCTGAGGTTCTCGACCGGAGGAACTCGTCGTCACCGAGGGCCAGATGCGCTCCGACAGCGTGCTCGTCGGTCATGCCTGCATCCTCGCACCAGACCCCGACAGCCAGCGGCGTCGGGCGACGTCGGGCGATGTCGGGCGATGCCGGTGGCGGAATAGCCTGAGAATCATGTTCCTCGACCGACTGCGCATCCCGATCGTGCAGGCGCCGCTGGCCGGTGGCGCCTCGACGCCGGAACTCACGGCGGCGGTTCTCGGAGCCGGTGCGTTCGGATTCCTGGCCGCGGGCTACATGACAGTCGAGGACGTGGCGGTCGACATGGCGGCGCTACGGCGGCTCACCGACGCGCCTTACGGACTCAACATCTTCGTCCCGGACGCCGATGTCGACCCCGAGGTCTTTGCCGACTACCTGACCGAGATCGCCGCGGAAGCCGATCGGCTTGGAGTCGCGCTGGGTGAGCCGCGCCACGACGACGATTCGTTCGCGGCCAAACTCGACCTGGCCATCGCCGAACGGGTGCCCGTCGTCTCGTTCACGTTCGGCTGCCCGGATGCCGCCATCATCGAGCGCCTGCATGGGTCCGGATCGGAAGTCTGGGTGACGGTGACCGACCCGTTCGAGGCGGCCGACGCCGCAGCCGCCGGCGCGGACGTCCTGATCGCCCAAGGCATCGAGGCCGGGGGCCACCGCGGGTCCTTCGTCGACCGGGACGACCGTGAGGACTACGGACTGCTGGCTCTTCTGCAACTCCTGACCGCGCAGGTCGACCTGCCTTTGGTCGGCACCGGTGGGATCGGCACCGGCGCGGCTGTGGCCGCGGTGCTGGCGGCTGGAGCCAGAGCCGCGCAGTTGGGTACGGCATTTCTGCGTTCTCCCGAAGCCGGCACGTCCGCCGCCCACCGAGGCGTCCTGATGCTGCCTGGGCGGACCCGGCTGACCAGGGCCTTCACCGGGCGGTCGGCGCGCGGAATCGAGAACCGCTTCCTGACCGAGCACTCAACTGCCCCGGTGGCCTATCCGCAGATCCATCACGCGACCGCCGCGCTGCGTCGGGCTGGGCGGGTTGCCGGTGATCCCGATGTGCTGAACCTGTGGGCCGGACAGACGTATCCGCTGACCGAGGACAGACCGGCCGCCGACCTGGTCGCCACCCTGAGCCGCGACCTCGCAGCCGCGCTGAGCACCGCTTCCAGGCAAGCCAGCGACCTGGCCCCCGGCTGATCCGCTGTCGGCTCGTCCGGTCGGCTCTTGGCAGGTCCATCCCGGGGGTGCTGGCCGCTACCCGGATCGGGTCGCCCCGAGCGACCACCGTGAGATCCGGACCGGGCCCGTTCAGCACCGCAATGTCACCGTGCTCGTCGGTGCGGTGAACCGCCATCCCCGCACTGCGCAGCCGATCCACCAGCACCTGGTCGGGGTGGCCGTAGTCGTTGCCGGAGCCGACCGAGATCAACGCCTGACTCGCTCCCGTTGCCGTGAGGAACGCCGGGTCCTGATAGGCACTGCCATGATGGGCGACCTTCAGGACATCGGCGGTGAGGTCGATCTCCCGACGCAGCAGATCACTCTGTGCCTCGAACTCGATGTCTCCGGTTGCCAGCATCGACACCGCGCCGATGCCGATCCGCGCAACGACGGAGGAATTGTTGGGATCGGACCGGGTGCCGACATAGCGGGCCACCGGGCCGAGTACCTCGACTCTCGCCCGGTCGACCATTCGGGTCTGCCCTGCTCGGAGGGCGACGACCGGAACACCGGCTTGTTCTGCCAGTGCGCGAACTCGGCGGTATGCCTCCAGCGGAGGGGGATCGGCGCTGGTTGCGATCGCACCCACCGTCCGCCCACGAAGAACGCCGATCAGGCCGTCGACGTGATCGGCGTGCAGATGCGAGAGGAGGATCATGGGTACGTTGTCTACGCCGAGCCGGCGCAGACAACCGTCCACCAGTACCGGGTCCGGACCAGCGTCGAGCACCACCGCACGGCCGGCTCCCAGGCCAACGACAAGGGCATCTCCCTGGCCCACATCGCAGGCCACCAACGCCCAACCGGTCGGCGGCCAGGTGGGGGCCAGGACCCGCATGGACAGACCGCTGACGACGAGGCCCAGGCAGACGGCCGCAGCCACCCACCGGACCCGCCGTCTGCGCAGGACCACGACCGCCACCACGATGACCGCCGCGAGAGTCAGGGCACCCGCCGGGCCCGAGGGCCAGGGCACGACCGCTCCGGGCGTGCGCGCAGCGCGTTCGGCAATCCAGACCATCCAGCGCAGCGGCCAGTCGACAAGGCGCAGCAGTACCTCACCGAGCCACGGCGAGAACGGCGTGAGCAGAGCCGCGGCCAGGCCCAGCACCGTGACGATCGCAACGACCGGCACCACCAGCAGATTGGCCGGAAGTGAGATCAGACTGACCCTGCCGACGATCAGCACGAGCAGCGGTGCGGTGAACAGCCCTGCTGCTGCGCAGACCGACGTCGCGACGGCCAGCGACTCCGGCACTCCGCGAGTCCTGAGCTGTTGCGTCCAGACACCGGCCGCGACGATGATGCCAACCGTCGCCGCGACGGACAAAGCGAATCCGAGGTCGCGGGCCAAGGCGGGATCGAATGACAGGAGTACCAGGACAGCGGCTGCCAGCGCCGGAAGAGCTTGCCGCACTCGCCCGGTGGCCAGGGCCAGCAACGTGACGGCACCCATGGCAGCCGCGCGCAGGACACTTGGCTGGGGTCCGACTAGCACGACGAATGCGGCCAAGGCCAGCGCGCAGATCATCGCTCGGGTGACGGGGCGAAACCGGCTGCGGCGCAATGGCCAGAGTACGGCGCCTATCACGATGGCGCAGTTGGTACCGGACACGGCCGTGAGGTGGGACAGGCCACTGATCCGGAAGTCTTCGACGAGAACCACGTCCATTCCCGCGGTGTCCCCCAGAACGATCCCGCGCAGGAGCCCGGCCTCGTCCGGGTCCAGCGTCTGATCGGCGCGCTCCCGCAGAGCACCACGAATCTCGGAGGCAGCCGAATCGAGCACCCCATCTGGTGCCAGGGTTGCCTCGGGAGGACCTCGAGCAAAGGCAATTCCGACCAGCATGTCCTGTGGTGCAGCCGTCGCGATGCTGACCGTCGCGGACACCGTCGTCCCTGGCACCAGTTCCTCCCACTCCTGCGCCGGTGCGAAGACCAGAACTTCTCCACTCAAGGTCCAGGATCGGATGGTCGAGTCGGCGCACGAGCCCCCACAGGTGAGGGCGACCACGGTGCCGGGCACCAGAACCCGTGAGCCGCTCGCTCCGTGAGCGAGTTTGCGCACCGCCTCGGTCACCCGCAGCTGAAGCCGGACGTCGGCTTCCCCGGTGGCCAGCTGCCGCAACGGTGAGGTGTCTCGGGCATGGATGTGCGATACCGACGTACCGGCAATCAGACCCAATCCGGCCAGCGCCAAGGCGACCGCTGCGCTCCCGCGCGGGCCAGTTGCATCACGTGCGGCGCAGCGCCGCAAATGGCCGACCAGCAGCGCCGACAAGCAGGCCAGTACAGCGACCAACGCAACGCCCAGTAATAGTCCGGCTGACAGCAGCGGGGCCGCCCATGCGGTCAGCCAGCCAATAGACGCCGCCGGGACCAGACGGAGGTCCCAACCGCGCGTCGGGCTCGGATCCTGAGCTCGGTCTCCGAGAGCTGCCGTGCTGACGTGCCTGCGCACTAGCTGGTCACACCGTCACGAGATCGACGATGTCCTCGTACACAGTTGGGCCGATGCCGCTGACCTCACGCAGCTGTTCGACCGCGGTGAATCCCCCGTTGTCCTCCCGAAAGTCGATGATCCGCTGAGCCAGCACCGGCCCGATCCCGGGAAGGGTCTCCAGTTCAGCCAGCGTCGCGGTGTTCAGGTCGACCAAGCCGCCCGACGCAGTCGGATCGGCATCACCCGGCAGGGACGACCCGGGGATGCCGACCGCGATCTGCTCGCCGTCGACCACCAGACGGGCGAGATTGACCGTGCTCAGATCAGCCTCGGGCAGCGCTCCCCCGGCAGCGGTGATGGCGTCGGCCACTCGGGCGCCGCCAGCCACCGTGACCAGCCCGGGCCGGTGCACCTGTCCGATCACGGAGACAACGAGTTGGTCCTGCGTGGAGCCGGTGGTCGGAGCCGGATCGCTGTCTGCGGAATCTGATTGACCTGCAGGGGCGCCCGGCGGGGCCGGCCCATCGGCCACCCGAGCGGTCCCGGCAGCCATCGGCTCCAGGCCGGTCTGATCGGCACTGGATGGCTGCGGACGTGACCACCACATGATCCCGGCCGTCAGCAGCCCTGCAAGCACCGCCACCAGGCACAGGGCCAGGGCTGCCGGTCGACCTGGATCCCAGCGGACCTGCATCGACGACGCGGCGTCGCCACGATGTCTCCCGACCGCCGGCGAAGGACTCGATGAGGGCTTGACATCTGGGGTCTCGACTGGATCGTCGGTTCTGCCGATTCGCTCGGGAACCCAGCCCCCGCGCGGTGCCGCGGCGGCGAGGATGGAACGCAACCGCTCTTGCACGAGCGCCTCGGCTTCCTCGGCCCCGCGCCCACGTACCCGACCAAGCATGGGTCCACGCTAGGCAGCACTGACCCGGCGCAGGGGGTGCCGGACGAGGCTGTGGATGCTCGATCGATCCTGTGGATCTGGCCCAAGGTTCGGAGCCCAACACTCTCGAGAGAACGAGCAAGCCGCGACCTCAGGGCAGGACAGCCGGGGCCACCACCACACCGATCAACCCAGGGCCGACATGCGCGCCCACGACCGCGCCAACCTCGCTGATGTGCATCCTGCGCAATCGTGGGATCCGGTCGCGCAGGACCGCTGCCACCCCGTCGGCACGCTCCGGTGCAGCGAGGTGCTGGACGGCGACATCGACCAATCGACCGCCGGCCCGCTCGACGGCAACCTCGGCCAGCCGGGCGATCGCCTTGCTTGCCGTACGGACCTTCTCCAGCGCGACGATACGACCGTCGACTACGTGCAGGAGCGGCTTCACAGCAAGCGCGGTGCCCAGCACCGCGGCTGCGGCACCGATCCGCCCGCCCCGGCGGAGGAACTCCAACGTGTCGACGTAGAAGAGGGTGACGGTGGCGGCGGCGGTGTCTACTCCGGCCCGAACCACGGCGCTCAGCTCCGCCCCGGCTGCTGCCCGCTCGGCTGCGGCAAGCACCGCGAAGCCAAGTCCCATGCCAGCAGATCGGGAGTCGATGACCTTGACCCGAGCCGGGTCTACCTCCTCGGCGGCAAGCCGCGCTGCATCCCAGGTGCCGGACAGTTCCCGAGACAAGTGGATGGACACCACACCGTCGGCACCGGAGTCCAGACAACGTCGGTAGGTCTGTGCGAAAGAGTTCGGAGTCGGTCGCGAAGTAGACACCAGCTGACGGCGCTCGCGCAGGGCCGCTGCGAGCTGGTCGGGCATGATGTCGATGCCCTCTTCCCCGGAACTGCCGCCCATGATCACGTACAAAGGGACGACGCTGACACGAAGTTTCTCGGCCAGCCCAGTCGGGAGGTACGCGGTCGAGTCGGTGACCACCGCGATCCGATCGGCTTCACGCACGGCAGCAATCTAGTGCGGGGCACGCCGGGAACTAGGGTCCCGGTGTGGGCAAGGGGTGGGCGCGCGGGTTGCTGGACGAGGGGGAAGACCCGGATCCGCGCTTCACCCTGTCCAACGAGCGGACCTTCCTGGCCTGGACCCGGACGGCACTGGCGCTGATCGCAGCCGGCGTTGCCCTGGAGGCCTTCGACCTGCCTGCGCTGGGTGAGGGGGAGCGACGCACTATCACGACGGTGCTGCTCCTGCTCGGAGCGGCCCTGGCAATAGGGGCTTTTCGCCGGTGGCTGATCACCGAGCGGGCGATGCGCAACAAGCTGAGCATCCCGGCCCCGATCCTGGTACCAGTCCTCTCGTTCGGGATCGCGATCGTTGCCGTCGCAGTGACCGTGATGGTGCTCGTTCGATGACAACCGTCGGCGGCGAAGCATCCGGAACCCCGGTGGACACCCAGGTGGACCGGACGGTCCTCTCCTGGGCCCGCACCGCGGCGACGCTTGCCGTCGCGGCGCTGTTGTTCGCGCGCTGGGCCGCCGACCTGGGTCTGATCGCGTTCCTACCGGCCACTCTGGGGGTGACCGCGGCGATCCTCATCTGGATGCGCACCCGCTCTGGAGCAAGCGAACGCAGGGCGCAGTTCGCACGCGGACGGACCGATCCTCCGTTGCGGACAGCTGCGGTGCTATGTGCAATCAGCGTGACCTTGGCCGGCACCGGGCTGGTCGCTGTTGTCCTGGACTGATCGACTCGGGAACTCGCTGGTCATCTGAACGTCCAGCCGGGGCAGGACCGCAGGACCCGGGCCAGTTCGAGTCCCACATCGCGATGCGACTCCCAGCCGAAATGCAGACCATCCGGATTTGCCCGCCCGGCATCGAGGTGCGGTTGTACGACTGGCGCGAGATCAGCCATCGGTACGTCGTGCTCCGCGCCCCACGCCCGAGCGGCCAGCCAGGCTGCCTCGTGCCCGCGCAGTTCACCGCCGAATGCAGCGGCTCGGTGCCGCGGCGGAAGAATTCCGATGATCGGCAGTCCCGGTCGCACGGAGCGCAACGCAGAGACGCAGCTGGTCAAGTAGCCGTCGGTCAGTCGTTGTGGCATAGCGCGTACCCGGCCGCGGGTCCATCGAGCCACTCGAGGCTGCGCGGCGAGGTAGGCCCGGCGTACACCGCGACGTACCGCACGGGGACGCAGGAAAGCGATACCTTCGCGCAGGTGCGTCGGCAGCGCGGTGGGCAGGTAGTCCATTCCACCGACTGCCAGCACGGCAGCATCGGCGGCCGGCACCAGAAGTGAGTACACGCGAGGATCGCGGGTCAGCGAGCGCCAGACATGTCTTGCGGTCCAACCGACTTGAGCCACCACATCCGCTTCCGCGCCGAGTTCGTCGGCCAGCACGTTGGGAAAGAGCCTGGGCTCGGTCAACAGCTCCGGCCGGGCCGGCCCGTGATAGGCCAACGAGTCGGCGAGGACAAGCACTCGCGGCCTGCGCGACCGGGCATGGTCAGGTACGGGCGCCTGCATCGTCGTCCTCTGCACCGTCGTCGACCGCGTCGGCATCTCCGCGCTCGTGGAGGCCGGTGCCGGTCTCACCCGACATCATCGGCGAGGCCGGCGCGAGGTTGTGGGCGCGCAACTGCCACCCGCCCGGATGGCGCCGAAGTTCACTCCAGTGGCAGTTCCCGAGCACCGCGAGCCAGCGCCCGGCGTGCGGCAGGTCGAGCAGCGTCTCGATGATCGAACGCGCCGTACCACCGTGGGTCACCAGCAGGACGTGGTCGACCTCGATGTCGCGCAGTGCGGCCTGCACCCGTTCGTCGAGCTGCGCCCTGCTCTCACCGCCACGATCGACCGGCGGATGGCCGTCCAGCCATTGGGCGTACTGCTCGGGGTAGGTCGCTGCCACCTCGACGCGGGTCAGCCCCTGCCAGCTACCCAGGTCGATCTCACGCAATCGCGGCTCGATCTGCAGCGGCGTCTCGATGAGTCGAGTCAACGCCTGCGCCGTACTGACCGCTCGTACCAGATCACTGGTGAGAACGAGATCGGGTGGGTCGAGCGCCAGATAGCTGGCCGACAGACGGCTCTGTTCCTCCCCGACAGCATTCAGAACGGGATCGGCCTGCCCTTGAAACCGCCCCGCTGCATTCCATGTCGTCTGACCATGCCGCCAGATGACCACCCGCTCGACGCACAATGATTTCGACCCAGCGCTGCCCAAGCAAACTCAGCTCGTCACGAGGTGGGTGCAGCCGCGTCGGTGAACGGGAGAACCGGGCAATCGGTCCAGAGGCGCTCGAGGGCGTAGTAGACCCGCTCCTCTGCATGCTGGACGTGGACAACGACATCGACGTAGTCGAGCAGCACCCAACGGCCCTCGCGAGTTCCCTCCCGGCGCACCGGCTTGACCCCGGCGTCGGTCCGCAGCCGCTCCTCGATCGCGTCCACGATGGCCTGGACCTGGCGTTCGTTGCTGGCCGAGGCGATGACGAACACATCGGTGATCACCAGCCGCTCGCTGACGTCCACGACGACCAGATCCTGAGCCTGCTTGTCGGCAGCCGCCTGGGCAGCCAGCAGTGCAACCGTGCGCGCCGCGTCCGAGGCGGTCATCCGTGGGTTCTCCCGTCGTCGCGATAGAGGTGACGCTTTTCGATGTACTGCACGACGCCGTCCGGTACGAGGTACCAGACCGGCATTCCGCGGTGCACCCGATCCCGGCAGTCACTCGACGAGATCGCCATCGCGGGTACGTCGATGAGCGTGACACTCCCGTCGGGCAGGTGGCTGTCCTCGAGCCGGTACCCCGGCCGGGTGACTCCGACCAGATGGGCGAGTGAGAACAACTCTTCGGCATGTCGCCAGTCGAGGATTTGCTCGAGGGCGTCGGCCCCGGTGATGAAGAACATCTCGGTGTCCGGATGTAGCCGCCGCAGATCGCGCAGTGTGTCCACAGTGTAGGTGGGCCCAGTGCGGTCCACGTCCACCCGGCTCACCGAGAAGCGCGGGTTCGACGCCGTCGCGATGACCGTCATCAGGTAGCGATCCTCGGCCGGACTGACGTCGCGCTCGGCCTTCTGCCACGGCTGACCAGTGGGTACGAACAGGACCTCGTCCAGCCCGAACAGGACGGCGACCTCGCTGGCGGCGACGAGGTGGCCGTGGTGGATCGGGTCGAACGTGCCGCCCATGACGCCCAGCCGCCGACCTTCACCCATCTTGACAATGAGTTTATCGGCCGGCGGCGACAGCGGAGGCAGTCCCGCTGCTGGTACGTCGTCGGCCGGCCCCCCGTGCGGCCGGCCAACAGATGGATCAACGCGCTTGACTCAGCGGGGATACGGCGTTTTTCAAAGTTGGCAATGGAAATCACTGACACTGTGGGAAAGGGGCCCCGGCGCCGGGTCATCGCGACGTTATCGTTCGGGCATGCGAAGGCTGGCCCCGGACGTGCACCTGCTGAGCGGATT
>JALZIL010000100.1 GCA_030860305.1 Actinomycetota bacterium | reverse complement strand
CCCCCGAGGAGACCGGCCCGGTCGTCATCGGGGCGGTGCTCGACATCACCGGTGCCGGTGCCAGCCTCGGCGTACCGGAGCGCGACACGCTCGAACTGCTCGCTGAGCAACTCAATGCCGATGGCGGCATCGACGGCCGCGAGGTCGAACTCATCATCGAGGACAATGCGTCCACAGAGGACGGTGCCGCCCGAGCGATCAACAAGCTGATCACCGAGGACCAGGTCGACATCATCCTGGGCGCCAGCCGGACCGGTCCGAGCCTGGCGATGCGGCCGGTCGCCGAGTCAGCCGAGATCCCGATGATCTCGCTGGCCGCCAACCAGGCCATCGTCGACGGATCGGAGTGGGTCTTCAAGACCGCCCAGAACGACTCCGTCGTGATCGAGAACATCGTCGCCGACGCTGCCGACAAGGGTTACAGCACACTCGGACTCGCCCGTGACGCCTCCGGATTCGGCGAGGGCGTGGAGGAGCTGTTCAACTCGATCGGCGAGGAGTTCGGGATCAGCGTCATCGCCACCGAGAGCTTCGCTCCAGACGCCACCGACTTCACCGCGCAGATGGTCAACATCCGCGACGCCGGCGCCGACGCGAATATCATCTGGGGCATTCCGCCAGCGGCCGGTCTGGCCCAGGTCGCCTACCGCCAGCTCGGGATCGAGGTGCCGGTCTACCAGAGCCATGGCATCGGCAACCAGGTATTCCTCGACACCGCTGGTGCTGCAGCCGACGGACTCGTTGCCCCGCTCGGTCGGCTCGTCGTACGCGATCAGCTCCCGGACGACGACCCGCAGAAGGAGGTCATCACTGCCTTCGCCGACGCCTACGAGGCCGAGTACGGAGCCGGGCCATCGACGTTTGCCGGGCACGCCTACGACGGCTTCCAGCTCGCCGTCCAAGCACTGGCCGAGGCCGGTACGGACAGTCAAGCGATGCGTGAGTACCTCGAAGGAGTGACTGACTACGTCGGGGTGTCCGGCACGTTCACGATGAGCGCGGATGACCACAGTGGACTGACTGCCGAGGATCTCGTGCTGGTCACCGTCGAGAACGGTGAGTTCACCCTGATCGAGTCCTGATCCCAGGGCGCGAGGGCGGGAGGGACGCGCTGATGGCGTTCCGGCCATGAGCGACTTCTTCCAGCTGGTTGTGGCCGGCCTGTCCCAGGGCGCGATCTACGCGCTGATCGCGATGGGGTTCGCCGCCATCTTCTCGGTCAGCGAGATCATCAACCTGGCGCAGGGCGAGTTCGCCGCGATGGCCGGGTTGGTGGCGTTGTCCGCGGCCGGCGCCGGACTGCCGCTGCCGGTGGCGATGCTGGTCGCGCTCGTGTCGGTGGCGATCGTCGCCGTCGTGATGCAGCGGTTGACGATTGCGCCGGTCAAGAAGATGACCACGCTCACTTCGATCATTCTCACCCTCGGCGTGTCTACGGCGCTCAAGGCGTTGATGCTGCTCGTCTACGGTCCCGAGGCGCGTGGGCTGCCGGCCCTACCTGGTTCGAACTTCGTCGTGGCCGGAGTATCCGTCCGCGCGCAGGACCTGTGGATCCTCGGGATCACGCTCGTGGTTGCCGGTGCGGTCGTGTTCTTCTACGACCGGACGGTTCTGGGTAAGGCATTGCGCGCCTGCGCGGAGCAGCCGGTCGCCGCGCGGCTGGTCGGCATCTCCCCGCGTAAGGCGACCACGCTGGCCTTTCTGATCGCCGGCCTGCTCGGCGCCGTGGCCGGGCTGCTGGCCAGTCCTATTTCCCTGACCCAGTGGGACTCCGGTCTGACGCTGGGGCTCAAGGGTTTCGTCGCCGCGACTCTCGGTGGCCTGGTTTCCATCCGTGCGGCGGTTCTGGGTGGCCTGCTCCTCGGCGTCCTCGAAGCGCTGGTCGCAGGCTACATCGACTCCGGGTTCCGCGACGCGGTCGCCTTCGTCGTGCTGATCGTGGTTCTCGTCGCCCGTCCCGGCGGGGTCTTCAGCCGCCAGGCCCAGGCTCGGGTCTAGGAACGGACGGTGAAGAAACGCTCGGACGTCGTGGGAGTCGTCCTGCTCCTGCTGGTGCTTCTCGTCGGCCCCTTGCTGGTCCCGGTGTCAGTGACCGGGGCTGCGGTGTACGCCGTCATCTACGCACTTGCCGCGATCGGCCTCTCGCTGCTGATGGGGCTGGCCGGGCAGGTCAGCCTGGGGCACGCGGCCTTCTTCGCGGTGGGGGCGTACACGCAGGCGATCCTGGTGACCCGGTACGAGGTCAACGGAGTGTTTGCCGCGGTGCTGGCCGTCACGCTGGCCATGCTCGTCGGACTGCTCGTCGGGCTGCCGCTGTTGCGGCTGCGTGGGCACTACCTCGCCCTGGCCACTCTCGGGCTCGGCATCATCGTCACGGTCGTGGCGATCGAGACGCCGTTCCTCGGTGCCACGTCGGGGATCTTCGGCATCCAGAAGCCCGACTTCGGCGGCCGGGTGTACGACTCGCCGGATGAGTACCTGTGGCTGCTCGCGCCGGTGATCGTTCTGGGAATCATCGTGGCGCGCAACCTGGTCGACAGCCGGATAGGCCGCGCGTTGGGTGCCGTCAATGACTCTGAGGTCGCCGCCGAGACCCTTGGAGTGGACACCTACCAGCTGCGCCTGAAGGTCTTTGTCCTCTCCGCCGGGTACGCCGGACTGGCCGGAGTGTTCTTCGCTCATTGGCTGGCGGTGGTGAACCCGAACGCCGCGAACTTCGCCCTCTCGGTGGAGTTCCTGCTGATCGCTGTCCTGGGCGGATTGGGCACCGTGTGGGGGGCGGTCGTCGGCGGCTTCGCGGTCGAGTTCCTCGACGAGGGCCTTCGCGATTTCATCCCGGTGATCGTTCCCGGCGCCAGCGGCGAAGTTCAGCTGATCGGGTTCGGCGTGATCCTGACGCTGGTGATGATCTTCCTTCCCGGTGGTCTGCATCAGGCCTTTCGAGCGGCGGCCGGGCTGGGCGGGCGCCGTCGCGGCTCGGTGCCGGATCTGTCCGGTGAGGAGGATCCGGAGCCGGTCGCCCCTCGAGAGGCGAAGATCACTACGAACCAAACGTTGCAGGGGTCCCCTGAGTCGGACGAGGAGGGCGAGGAGGGGGCGTTGCTGGTCCGCGAGGGCCGTCCGGCACCGGGCACGACGCTGCTCGCGGTGACCGGTTTGACCAAGCGGTACGGCGGTGTCGTGGCCGTCGACAGCGTGGACTTCGAGGTGGCCGCCGGTGAGATCATGGCCCTGATCGGACCCAACGGCGCGGGAAAGACCACCTGTTTCAACATGATCAGCGGTGTCACGGCACCGAGCGGTGGTTCCGTGGTGCTCTCGGGTCAGCGCATCGACGGCCGCAAGCCACACGTCTTTGCTCGGCACCGAGCGACTCGGACGTTTCAGAACCTGCAGGTGTTCGGTTCTTCCACGGTGCTGGGCAACGTCATGGTCGGGCGGCATCTTCGTAGCCGGGTGGGTTTGTTGCGCAGCATGCTCGGCTTCGCCGCCCGCACCGAGGAACGCGCCATCGTGGCTGACGCGCGGGACGTAATCGGCCTTGTCGGGCTGACCGAGGACGCAGATCGGCCGGCCGCCGACCTGCCCTTCGGCCGCCAGCGGTTGATGGAGGTGGCCCGGGCACTGGCCACCGAACCCGACCTGTTGCTGCTCGACGAGCCGATGGCCGGGCTGTCCGGAGCCGAACGCCGCGAGCTGGCCAGGTTGCTGCGGCGGCTGCGGGCCGGTGGGATGGGGATCGTCCTCGTCGAGCACGACGTCGAGGCGGTATTGGCCCTGGCCGATCGGGTCGCAGTCCTCGACGACGGCGTCCTGATCGCCCTCGGCCGGCCCCACGAGATCCGCACCCACCCTGCCGTCCTTGCCGCCTACCTCGGCGTGGACGACGACGACCCGGCCGCGGCTGCCGCCGTACAAGAACTGGCCGAAAGTGGCGCCGCCGGTGCTGAGGGTGCGGACGGTGCTCGGTGAGACTGCAGATACAGGACGTGTACGCCGGGTACGGGCGGCTGGAGGTGCTGCACGGGGTGAGTGTCGGTGTGGAACCCGGCTCGATCGCCGCGGTGGTCGGCGCGAATGGAGCCGGAAAGACCACGCTGCTGCGCACAGTGTCCGGACTGCTGCGGGCCGGGTCGGGCACGGTAGCTGTGGGGGACCGGGACGTGACCCGGTTGGATGCGGAGTCGATCGCAGCCGCCGGACTGGCACATGTACCGGAGAATCGGCTGGTCTTCCCGTCCCTGACCGTTGCGGACAATCTCACTCTCGGCGCCTGGACCCGCCGCCGGGACAAGAGCGCACTGGCGCAGCGCCGTGCCCAGGTCGTGGAGTACTTCCCGCGATTGGCGCAGCGACTCGACCAACCTGCCGGGACCCTGTCCGGTGGCGAACAACAGATGCTCGCCGTTGGGCGTGGGCTTATGGCACGGCCATCGGTGCTGATCCTCGACGAGCCGAGTCTGGGGTTGGCCCCCCGAGTGATCCGGGAGATCTTCGCAACTCTGGCGCGGCTGCGCTCCGACGAGGGGTTGGCGATCCTGCTGGTCGAACAAAACGTCCGGGCGGCATTCAAGATCGCCGACCACGCCTACGTCATGGACCGCGGCAGTGTGCTCATGGAGGGCGAGCCAACGGCGTTGCTCGAGGACGAGCGGGTGCAGCAGGCCTACCTGGGCGGTGGCTATGTCCGGGTCCCCCCTGAGCCGGCCGAGGCCGGTGTCCCTGACCGCTCCCCCGGAACTCAGGTCACCGGCGCCGATCATCGGTCGGAGACCTCAGCGGACAACGCCAGGACGTCTTCGAGCTGATCCAGCGCGATCTCGACCACCGGGGCGGTGAACAACCCGACGCTGCGCACCCCGACCTCGGTCAGCCAGTGCAGATGCGCCACGCGTCCTCGAATGTGCCGATCGGCCCGAGGTCGGCCCACCAGTCGGTCGGTAGGTCGACCAGCCACTCCGCGCCGTACCTCTCGTACCAGTCGAGCAGATCGGAAAGTGCGGCGCCGACCGCAGTCCAACCGTGGGTTGGTCGAGCAGCCCAGCCAACCACGGCGTCACATTGCGGTAGGCGCGCTGCGCCGGTCGGCGGCGACGCTGAGCACCGAGAAGGCGACTACGTGGAAATCACCTGGTGCCGCGCACTGCTCGAGAGC
>JALZIL010000073.1 GCA_030860305.1 Actinomycetota bacterium | reverse complement strand
GCGGGATGGAACAGGTGGTCAACACCGGGATGCTTCAGGACGGGGAACTCAACGTCGGGGCATGGGTGGTGGTGCACATGGGATTCGCGATGTCGGTGATCGACGAGACCGAGGCGCAAGCCACCCTCGCCGAACTGTCGATCCTGGAACAGGCCTACGCGCAGGAGCCGGTCGCGAACTCCGACCGATAGTCAGCCGGCAACCGGGCCCGATGGCTGGGCCGACAGCTAGCCGGCCACGCTCGAGGCCATGCCCAGGTCAAGTCCGAGCGCGGCGATGGCATCGGCCACCGGTTGCGCCGCCGGCCAGTCGATCACTGCAGTACGTGAACGATCGGCAGCGCCGACCTCATCGCTCCACGGAACTGCGCCGGCGAAGACGAGGTCATGCCGGGCACAGAACTCGGTGATCGCTTCCGAGTCCGCATCGGAACGCACTTTGTTGGCGATCACCACGATGGCGACGGCCAGCTCGGCGGCCAGGGCGGCCATTCGTCGAACCGTCTCCAAGGATCGGTAGTACGGCTCGGCCACCAGGCAGACGATGTCGGCATGCCGGATCGTGCCCCGGCTGAGGTGCTCGGGTGAGGCCTCCATATCCACCACTACCAGCCGCTCGGGTGTGCCTCCGAGGTCCTCGATGACGGCGGACACGACTGCGTGCGCGGAGCACAGGCAGCCTTCCTCCGCATGCGCCGGCGCTCCCATCGTCAGCAGCCGTACGCCGTCCGGGGCAGAGATGGCATAGCGGTCCAGAATGCCGTCGAGCGGCTCGGTCAGCCCCGCGCCGCCGAGCCGGCGAGAAACCAGCGAGGCCGGAATGGCCCGCATCGACCGGGCGGCCTCGGGTGCCAGCCCCAAGGCGACCCCTAGATTGGGATTGGCGTCGGCGTCGATCGCCACCACCGACGACCCCGCCCGAGCGCCGAGCCGAGCGATGGTGGCGCTGATCGTGGTCTTGCCGGCACCGCCCTTACCTGCAACGGCGATCCTCATCTACCGAGTTTCCGATCATCGTCGAGGCCGACGTAACGGCGATGGAACACGTTGAGCGCACGGTGCGCCTCGGCCAGCGTGGCGGCCATGGCACTGAGCCAGTCCCGCCCCTCCTCGGTCAAGATGTAGGTGCGGCGCGCCGGTCCGCGGCTGGACGGCTCCCAGTTCGAGCGCACCAGGCCTTCTTCGTCCATCGCGCGCAGACAGCGGTAGAGCCCGCCAGGATCCACCCTGCCCAAGCCGAGGGCTCGAACGCCGTCGAGCAGGTCGTAGCCGTGCGACGTCCCCTCGGCCACGAGCAGGAGCAGGCAGGGCCGTAGGTAGTTGCGGGGCAGACCGATCAGCGCAGGGGAGACCTGCGGCGCGGTCATGCTCGCGGCCCGGGCAGCCGTTGCGCGGCACAGGCCAAGGCTTCCTCGACGGAGGCATGACACCAGCAGTCGGCGCTGCACTCACCGTGGCCGGGCCGGGTCAGATCGGTGAAACTCAACGCGAACTCGGTCTTGCCCTCTTCCAGCCCGATCGGCGACAGGACGTATCCCGTCGGAACATGCTCGAGGTAGCCGTCCTCGACCAGCTGGTCGAGGTAGCCCACACCGATCGCAGCATCAACCCCGAGGAAGCGCTCCAGCAGGTGCGCGTCGACGATCTCCCCGAGGCCCTCCCCGCGCAGCCAATACATGACTTGGAGTATCTCGCTGCGCCAATACATCTGACGGAGCATTTCCGACTTGGGAGGATGCAATTCGTCCATCGTCAGTGCCTGGAGTTCCTGCCCGCCGCGGCACTGTCGGCCAAGCCGGTGACCGTACCGAGAGCTGCGGCAATGCCGGCCAGTTGCGAATTCACAGTGAGTACGGACGGACCGATCGGCGCGCACTGGGTCTCGATCGCGCGTACCCCGAAGGACACCTTCGCCAGCAGGGCTGCCGTACGCGGCAGCGACCGCGCGATCGCTACCAGGTAGAAGACCAGAACGGCGACGACGATGACGATCAAGAGCAGCGTCAATACGATCAGCAGCGCGGTCATCGGAGACCACTCACGGGGTCCGGCGCGCCGCTC
>JALZIL010000029.1 GCA_030860305.1 Actinomycetota bacterium | reverse complement strand
AGCGGAGCCGACGCCCGGATTTGAACCGGGAACCGCCCGATTACAAGTCGGGTGCGCTGCCAATTGCGCCACGCCGGCGATGATCCACTCCTGCTGAACGGATCGTTACCCAGCCTAGGACACTGCGGTTGGCCAGTCCTCGGGCGTTGCCGGCCATCCTATGTCCGTCCAGTGACCGCGACCGGGCGCACCACTTGGACGCGGGGGCGTGACAGTCTGTGGGCCGCGCGCGTCACTCTGGTTGGCGAGCGCCGCCAACCTACGCGGCCGGTGACAGGCAGGCCAGCAGACGACCGGAAAGCGGGGAGCAGTTGACGAACCTACGACTCAGTGTGATCGGCACCGGCTACCTCGGGACCACCCACGCTGCCGGCATGGCCGAGCTGGGCCATCAGGTCGTCGGATTGGACACCGATGCCGACAAGGTGGCCCAGCTGTCGGCCGGGCACGTGCCGTTCTTCGAGCCCGCCCTGGAGGACCTCCTGCGCCGTGGTCTGGCCAGCGGACGGCTGCGGTTCACGACCTCCTACCCGGACGTGGCAGCCAACGCCGACATCCATTTTCTGTGCGTCGGAACCCCGCAACAGGCCGGCAGCGATGCCGCCGACCTGCGATTCGTGGACGCGGCCACGAGATCGTTAGCCGCGGAGCTCACCAAACCTGCACTGGTGGTCGGCAAGTCCACCGTTCCGGCCGGCACGGCAACCCGCCTGGCCCACGAGCTACAAGAACACGCACCGGCTGGCAGCAAAGTCGACCTCGCCTGGAATCCGGAGTTCCTCCGGGAGGGGTATGCGGTCAAGGACACCCTGCGCCCCGACCGGCTGGTCTTCGGAGTGGCCACCGACAACGCCGAAAAACAACTGCGGACCCTTTACGCCACGGTCATCGACGACGGCTGCCCGGTCATCGTCACCGACCTGCCCACGGCTGAATTGGTGAAGGTCGCCGCCAACTCCTTCCTGGCCACCAAGATCTCCTTCATCAACGCGATGGCCGAGATCTGCGAGGTCACCGGCGCGGACGTGGCGACGCTGGCCGAAGCCCTGGGCCATGACGACCGGATCGGCCCACGTTTCCTCAAGGCCGGGCTCGGCTTCGGCGGCGGTTGCTTACCCAAAGACATCCGCGCCTTCATGGCCCGGGCCGAGGAGCTCGGCGTGGTCCAAGCGGTGTCCTTCCTCCGCGAGGTCGACGCCATCAACCTGCGACGACGGGCGCGGATGATCGACCTCGCCGTCGAGGAACTCGGCGGGAATGTCGACGGCAAACGAATCGGCGTCTGGGGAGCGGCCTTCAAACCCGACTCCGATGACATCAGAGACTCCCCGGCCCTGGATGTGGCAAGCGCACTGCAGTCCCGCGGAGCCGACGTCGGCGTGTACGACCCGCAAGCCCTGAACAACGCGCGCAGGAAATACCCGCAACTGGACTATTGCGGCTCGGCCGTCGACGCCGCGCGCGATAGCGATCTCATTCTGCATCTCACCGAGTGGGACGAATTCCGCACCCTCGAGCCCGCATCACTCGACGGGATCACCCGCGCGAAACGCATTCTGGACGGGCGCAATGCATTGGATCCGGATAAGTGGCGGGCGGCGGGTTGGACCTACCGCGCCCTCGGGCGACCCTGAGCACGCAAAATGTAGAACAAGCCGGTACGGGCGTACGGTCGGCCGCCCAAGAAACAGAGCCAGCTACACCGACGAATGCGCGTTCTGGTCGACTCCACAACAGACCGCCAGCCACGGCAGCAGCGACTCGGCGATGTCATCGCCGATGCGCAGAAAGGTATCGATGTCGCGGCCGATCGGGTCGCCGATGTCGTCGGATCGCCTGGCGCTGGGGATCCGAGTGGCGCGCAATCGACCCATCTCGGCGACGAGGTCACGTCCGCGCTGGGTGAGGTTGGCCGGGTCGGACAGCGCATCGACCCGGACGGCAGAGAGCAGGGCATGCGCCTCCCGGAGCGTGAACGTCCTCGGCAGGGTTCGTGGGGAGCCGTTGAGGACCTTGTTCCGGTGATGGCGGGTCATGGTGAAGATGACGTCGGCGGCGGCCACCTGGTCTTCGGTGATCTGCCTGGCGCGGAAGTTGCGGCCATCTCCGCCCAGTCCGGAGAGCACCATTTCCGCAGTCGGCTCCATCGGATTCCCCACCACCGCGTGGATGCCCACACTGCTGGCGGTGAGTTCGGTCGGGTTGGGCAGATTCGCCGTCGCATAGGCGGTCACCAACCGTTCGGCGGTGGGGGAGCGGCAGATATTGCCGGTGCATACGAACAATATGTGCACGCTTCTGCCCCCTCTCGAGCCGAGCCGTCAGCGACCATCTCCAGGTCGCTACCTCGGGCCACTCTAAGAGGAGTTCCCGCGAAATCGCGGTTAGTACGCGCCCGCTCTGGATACGACAGCACGAGCCGTCTTGGCCAGGATCAACAGGTCCCCGAAGAAGGACCAGTTTTCGACGTAGTACAGGTCGAGGCGCACGGTGTCCTCCCACGACAGGTCCGAACGCCCACTGATCTGCCAGAGACCGGTGATCCCAGGGCGAACCAGCAAGCGCCGACGGACGTCGTCGCCGTACTGGCGTACCTCGCTCGGCAGCGGCGGGCGAGGCCCGACCAGACTCATCTGTCCGCGTATGACGTTGATGAGTTGCGGAAGTTCGTCCAGGGAACTGCGCCGCAGGAAGCGACCCACCCGAGTGACCCGTGGATCGTTATGGATCTTGAAGAGGATGCCGTCGCGGTCGCTGTGCGCGCGCAGACTGTCGATGCGCTTGTCGGCGTCGGTCACCATCGAGCGGAACTTCCAGCACCTGAACTCCTCGCCGTGGGTGCCGACGCGGGTCTGCCGAAAGAAGGCAGGACCGTCATCACCCAGCTTGATAGCTATGGCGACGACCAGGAAGAGCGGGCTGAGCAGGGCGAGCAGCGCGGTCGCCGCAACCCGGTCGAAGGCCGCCTTGGACAGCCGCCGCATGCCGGTGAACTCCGGCTCCCGCACGTGCAGCAGGGGCAGTCCGGCGACCGGGCGCATCTGGATGCGCGGTCCGGCGATATCGGTCAGGCTGGGTACGACCAGCAGTTCGACCCCGACACCCTCCAGCGACCAGGCCAGGCGGCGCAGAAACGCCGTTCCGGAACCGGAGACCGCGGTCACGGCGACAGTGTCAGCACTGACCGCCTGAGCCACTTCGGCGACGTCGTTGAGTCCACCGAAGACCGGAATGTCTTCTGCCGGCAGGAAATCCTCTTCATAGGTCGGCAGGCACGCGCCCACGACGGCATATCCGAGGTAGGACTCACGGCGCAGCACCGACACCAGTTGACCGACGTGGGCATGATCTCCGACGACGAGAACGCGGCGCACCAGATGACCACGCTCGCGCTGCCGGTGCAGCCATTTGCGGGCGATCGATCGGCCGATGACCAGCCCCACCGCGCCGACCGGGAACGCAACGGCGAGGAACCCGCGGGCCACCTCGATCCGGCCGAGGTAGCACACGATGGCTACGGCGCCGGCGAGCAGTGCGGTGCTGCCGATGACCCGCTTGTACTCCTCCAGGCCGACCCCGAAGATCCCACGCCGATAGCCGCCACGAACGGCCAGCGTGAGCAGCCAGGCAGCGGCCAGGCAGAGCACAACGATCGAATACCTGGTGCCGGACAACGGAAGATACGGCGAGCTACCTCCGATGACCGCTGTGCTCTCGAAGCGCACCCGCTTGGCCAGGAACAGTGCGCCGATCGTGATCACGACATCCATCAGGAAGATCGTCAGAACGTGCCCAGCCATCTGCGAGGAGCGCAGTCCGGGATCGATCGGTGCAGGGTCAAGACCATGAGCGTCCAGGACTTCCTGGACTCCCGGGGATAACGTGGTCACTGAACCCTCCGTAACGGCCGAACTACGCAACGGCCGTGATGTGTTGCCTGCGACCGCATACACTTTAGGCAGCGGTCCCTTGCCGAGCAACCCGACTGCTGTCAGTGAACTTGCCAACTTCAACTACGGCTCCCGAGCCGTTTCGGTTCACCCTCTGTGCACACCATCAGGATCGACGGTCGACCTGAGCTGGACCCGTCCAGGCCGACAGGTCGGCATCGATCAGCCGACCCAGCAACCGGACATCGTCAGCGAAGTGCGCGGTGAGCTCGGCCTTGGTCTCCGCCGAGACCTTGGGCTTGGGCTGTTCGCGCCACCACAACCGTTTCTTGAGCTTCGCCAGACGCCGGCTGCGCAGCGACAGGTGCCGCAGTCGCCGGATCGGGGCGGCCAGCAGGGCCGGGGGACGGTGGCGGAGCCGATGCAGGGCCGGTGAGCGAAACGTACGGGTGCTGGCGTTGTGCACCGCGAAATCGGGTACGGGTTGCTCGGACAGGCCCAGGAAAGCGGTCAAATCGCGCCACACCTGCTCCGGACGGTCACGCAGATCCTCGAACCGGATGAAATGCACGTGTCGCCGGTCGACCACGTCCAGCAGCCGGGCGACCGCCGCGCCGAGGCCGCCGACCAACGAGTAGTCCACCAGCTTGGGGTCCAGCAGATCGGTGCCGGGCAGGCCGCCGGTCAGGCTGCGCCGCCAAGCAGTTTCAAAGTCCGGCTCGTCCTCGTTCATCAGCAACTGCTGGGTCCGGTGGAAGGAGACAACCAGCTCCGCCGGATCGCGCAGGGCCACGATGAAACGCGCAGAGGCACCGCGTTCGGCCACGATGGCGGGCACCGCCTCGCGCGAGTAGAGATAGATGGTCGAGCCGTCG
Organism: Actinomycetota bacterium; assembly: GCA_030860305.1. Next base: position 1,456 of record JALZIL010000029.1, on the reverse strand, counting down.
GCCCGGTGGGTCGCCTCCTGCGCCTGTGTGCCGGCGTACAGACCCTCGTACTTCGCTCTGGTGTCGAAGCCTCGGATCTCGCGTACCCGCGGGTAGTCAGTGGCCCAGTAGGCCGGTTCTTTGGGCTGAGAGAAGTACAGGGCGGGATGGCTGGACATCCACCGCGACAGCGATGTCGTCCCGGCCTTTGGCGCGCCGATGAGGTACACGTCGGGAAGGGTCATGCTGTCCGCCTCACAAGAAGGATCATCCGCGCGGGTGTAGCCAGGCTGGAGTCGCAACGGTGTCGCCGACCAGCTCAGCGACCTGCCGTAGGTCATCGACGAACAGCGGCTCGAGGCGGGCCCGGGCGGCCGCGGGTACGGTGCTCGGCCGCAGGGAGTGCCGTCGTACGAACTCCCGGAAGCCGAAGCTGGTCGACTTCTTCACCAGTTGGCGCAGTGGCTCGATCGTCGTCGCCCATTGGATGGCTCGGGTCAGCGGCGCCAGGCGGGGAGTTCCGGAGACGTTCACGTGCGCGATGCCCGAGGTCTCGTCCCGATGTTCGGGTACGGCCAGGAAACGCAGCACGCTGCTGATCGTCGCGTCGGCGTCGCGGGCCAGGTCGTCGTAGAACCAGACCCCGACTCGATCGTGGCCGAGTCCTTCGCGCAGGGTTTCGAGGCCCTCGGCATAGTGGCTCATCGCGGTGTAGTGCCACAGGTGATGCCAGTTGTCCCGGATCCGATTCGGCTCGTCATCCAAGGCCGCCATGAAGTCTTCGTGCGGTTCGAAACCGCGCGCCCGCAGGTACTGATAGCCCGAATAGGCCCGGTCCACGGGGTCGCGGAGGATGACGACCAGCCGCATCTCGGGATTGATCCGGAGGATCTCCGGAACCGCGGACTTGGCGTAGTACAGCGTCGACACCGACCCGTCGCCGAGGGCGAGGTAGTCATGATCGGCCGGATACAGCCCGAGGTAGCCCGCGTAGTCGGGAACGGCGACCCGGTTGATCGTGGCCGCATCACCGGGACCGCGGAAGTCCACGACCTGGCCGTGCAGGGCGAAGTAGTGCGGCTCTTTGGGCTGGGTCACGAACACCCGCGGGTGATTGCGCAGGCCCTCCACCAGGGCGGTCGTGCCGGAGCGGGCCGCCCCGGCGACCAGGAAGTTCGGCCGGGTCGTCGATCCACTCATCGGACCAGCACCCTCTGCCGGGCCTCGTCGTAGGCCCGGTCGAGTTGATCGACCACGCTGGCGGGGGTGAACAGCGACAGAGCGCGGCGACGCCCCTGCTGTGCTTCCCGCTGCCACAGGTCGCCATCTTCGAGGCGTTCTGCAGTCGCGTCGAGGAGGTCGGACATGGCGCCCAACGCTACGACGGCGCCGCCGGCCGAGGCAGGATCCTCGCCGACCACCTCCGCGACGCCGTTGGCCCGAGTGGCCACGACTGGCCGCCCGCAGGACATCGCTT
>JALZIL010000007.1 GCA_030860305.1 Actinomycetota bacterium | reverse complement strand
GACGTTTCGGCTACCCGATCGAGCTGTTGGTACGCGCCGCACGGGCCGGCTGGGAGGTCCGGGAGGTCGACGTTGACTATGCACCCCGTACGGCCGGGCGTTCCAAGGTCACCGGTTCGATCGCCGGAACCGCTCGGGCACTGCGGGACTTCGCTGCGGCGATGCCGTGACCAGCCGTCCGGACGTTACAGTTCTCGTCGTCGCCAAAGCTCCTCTTCCTGGGGCGGTCAAGACCCGGCTGGCCGCAGACCTCGGAGCGGTCGGGGCGGCCCAGGTGGCCGCTGCCGCGCTGCTGGACACCCTCCTCGTCTGCGGGACCGTCTTCGACCACCGCATTCTCGCCCTGGCCGGCGACCTGTCCGAGACCGGAGTCGTGGACACCGCCGACATTCGCCGTGAGGTCGCCGGCTGGACTGTGATCGGGCAGTCCTCAGGAGACCTGGGCCATCGACTGGCCCAGGCCCACGCAGATGCATTCGCTCACACTGCCGACGGTCGGGCCCGCCGCATCCTGCAGATCGGCATGGACACCCCACAGGTGACGGCCGACCTGCTCGAGGCCGGCGCGCGCCTACTCTGCCAGCCCCATGTCGACGCCGTCCTCGGGCCGGCCGTGGACGGCGGCTGGTGGGTGTGCGGTACCTCTGATCCCGTCCACGCCGCAGCGCTGGCCGACGTGCCGATGTCCCGTTCGGACACCGGAGAGCGGAGCCTGACAGCACTTCGGTCCGCCGGCGCAAGAGTTGGACTCCTCTCCCCGCTGCGTGATCTCGACACTCTCGACGACGCCAAAGTCATTGCCACTGAGTATCTCGGTCTGCACGTGTCGGCGGAACTCAGACGTCAGGGAGTGGGATGAACCAGGGGGACACGATCAAGGACACCGGGCTGAGCCCGGTGGTGGTATACGCCCACGCGCTGACCAGCCGCCGCTGCCGAGCCGTCGATGACACCGGGCGCGACCTTCGACTCGGGGTCACTCGTTGGCTGGAGCCGGCCAGCCGGGATGACGACATCCTGCTGATCCACTGCACCCGCAACACCCTGGATGTCGGTTGCGGTCCGGGGCGGCTCAGCGCGGCGTTGACCGAAGCCGGGATCAGCGCACTGGGCATCGACGTGTCGGCGGCGGCGGTGCAGATGGCCAGGCAGCGCGGTGCCACCGCACTGCGCCGAGACGTCTTCTCCTCGGTCCCCGGACAGGGCAGATGGCCGAATCTCCTGCTGGCCGACGGAAACATCGGGATCGGTGGAGATCCGGTCGCCCTGCTGCGGCGGGTGGAGACCATGCTCGCACCGGGTGGCCGCGCTGTCGTGGAAGTCGACCCGCCGGGGGAGGGCGTCAGCTGCCGGATGATCCGACTGGAAGTCGACGAGCTGGTCAGTTCCTGGTTTCCCTGGGCCCGGGTCGCCGCGGAGTCGATCCGTGGCTTGGCCGAACAGTCCGGTCTAGCTTTCGCCGGACTCGACCAGCGGGGCGAGCGTTGGGTCGCTCTGCTGGATCGTCGGCTGTCATGACGTCGCTGATCCCGCTCGAGGAAACCTTCACCAGTCGCGGACGCTCGCCCGCGATCGCAGCCCGCGTCGGTATCTGGCTCGGCATCGCGATCACCGTCTGCTTCGCCACCGGTTTGCTCTCGCACGCCGCCCAGGATCTGGTCTGGTTTCCATGGCCCACCAGCCCGTCCTGGGGATACCGGGTCACGCAGGGCGCCCACGTCATCTCCGGGGTGGCCGCGATCCCCCTGCTGCTGGTCAAACTGTGGTCGGTCTATCCCAGGCTGTTCGTCCGCCCCCCGGTCCGATCGCTGCTGCATGGTGTGGAACGACTGTCCCTGGCTCTGCTCGTCGCTTCGGTGATCTTTCAACTGGTCCTCGGCGTGCTGAACATCGCGAAGCTCTACCTCTGGCCCTTCGACTTCCGCCAGGCTCATTTCGCCGTGGCCTGGGTGGCCGTGGGGGCGATGCTGGTGCACATCGCGGTCAAACTTCCGATTATCCGTACGGCGCTGTCCCGGCCGCTGGAAGCCGACGATCTCGTGCCAACCGCTGCCGGGGGGACTGACGACGAGCGGGGTAGCAGGACGGGGTCGCCGGCTTCGGACGCACACGCGGACGACAGGGCATCTTCGGCAGCAGCCGGCGCAGAGGGCACGGGCGAGGCGGGTCTGCCCCGCCGTACGGTGCTGGCCTCGGCCTACGTCGCTTCCGGGCTGGCCGCGCTGTCGGTCGCCGGCGGATCGGTCCCCTGGCTCTCGAAACTCGCCGTGTTCTCCCCGTCGACCGGCACCGGACCCCAAGGTGTGCCGATCAACCGGACCGCCGAGGCGGCGGGGATCACCGACGAGGCCGTCGGACCCGGATTCTTGCTCTCTGTGGTGTCCGAGACCGCCACCCAACGGTGGAACCTCGACGAGCTCCGTGCACTGCCACAGCACACAGTCATGCTGCCGATCACCTGCGTCGAAGGCTGGTCGACCAATGCCGAGTGGACCGGCATTCGGGTCAGCGACCTGCTTGCCAGCCTCGACGCACCGGCCGACTCGCGGCTACGGGTCATCTCGTTGCAGACCAAGGCCGCGTTCGGTGAATCGATCCTGCCGCCGCAGCACTCTGCTGATCCGAGCACCCTGCTCGCGTTGAGGCTCAACGGGGAGGAACTGGTCCGCGACCACGGCTTCCCATGCAGGCTGATCGCCCCCAGCCGCCCCGGCGTCCTGCAGACGAAGTGGGTCACCCGGATCGAGGTCATCGGATGACGCGCACCAACGGACTCAACGCCGCGGCCCCGCGACTGCTCATCGGCCTGGCCGGCCTGGTACTGATCGGCGTCGGTGTAATCGAGTTGCTGGATTTCGATCTGATCGACCTGTTGTGGGTGGGTTTCTGGCTTGCGGCAGGCGTCGCTGCGCACGACGGCGTCGTGGCGCCGACCAGCGCGGTTGCTGGGAAATTCACCGCCGACCGCTTGCCTGCCCACCGGCGCCGCGCCCTGGTGATCGCGGCGGTGAGCATCGGCTCACTGACTCTGTTCGCCGTGCCGCTGATGCTGGCGCAGGGTGGGGTCGCCGGAAACCCCACGTTGCTCGGTCGCAACTACCTGGTCGGCTGGCTGGTCGCGTGTGCGCTCGTCCTGACCGGCGCAACCATCGCCGAGGTGGTGGGCCGGGTCCGCGCCAAGCGGGATTCCCCGCAATCCACAGCCGCCGGCTGAATCCACAACCGCGCTGAGTAGCACCTGAGCGCCACCCAGACCTCGCAGGCTTACCCGGTAGTCGCGACGCCCATTCCGGGGCTCGCCCGATAGAGATCCGGGGACCACATGAGCCTGGCCGTCATCGACACCAATGACGTTCACCTGATCGGCCGCTTGGCCGAGGCACCGGTGCACAAGACAATGCCCAGCGGCGACGCCGCGGTCAGCTTCCGGCTGGTCGTCCGGCGCCCACCTGCGGCAGTCCGCCGCCAGAACACCGATTCCATCGAATGCACCAGCTACCGCGCCGTGACCGTCAAAGCCGCCGCCGGCTGGGCACCGGGTGATGTCTTCGAAGTGCACGGAGCGCTGCACCGCCGATTCTGGCGGGACGGATCGGCCACGCGCAGCGCGTACGAGGTCGACGTACGTACGGTT
>JALZIL010000411.1 GCA_030860305.1 Actinomycetota bacterium | reverse complement strand
GGCCGGATGGCGGGAGTGGATCGGGCTGGCCGTGCTCGCCCTGCCCACCCTACTGTTGGCCCTGGATGCGAGCGTGCTGTTCCTGGCGTTGCCGCACTTGGGTGCGGACCTGGGGCCCAGCAGTTCCCAACTGCTGTGGATCACCGACATCTACGGCTTCATGATCGCCGGGTTCCTGGTCACGATGGGCACCCTGGGTGACCGGATCGGCCGCAGGCGTCTGCTGATGATCGGGGCGGCCGCGTTCGGCGCAGCCTCGGTGCTCGCCGCGTACTCGACCTCCGCCGAGATGCTGATCGCCACCCGGGCGGTGCTCGGGATCGCCGGGGCGACGTTGATGCCCTCCACCCTGGCCCTGATCCGCAACATGTTCCGCGACCCCGGGCAGCGGTCGCTCGCCATCGGGGTGTGGATGACCTCATTCATGGCCGGTTTCCTGATCGGCCCTGTCCTCGGCGGGGCGTTGCTGGAGTTCTTCTGGTGGGGCTCTGTGTTCCTGATGGGCGTACCGGTGATGGCGCTGCTGCTGGTGCTCGCACCGGTGCTGCTGCCCGAATACCGGGACACCGGGGCGGGCCGGCTGGACCTGACCAGCGTCGCCCTGTCACTCGCCGCCATACTGCCGATGATCTACGGCATCAAGCAGATCGCCGCCTACGGCCTGGCAGGGCTGCCGGTGCTGTCCATCGTGGTCGGTGTGGTCGTCGGCGTGGTGTTCGCGCGCCGGCAGCGCGTGCTCAAGGATCCGCTCCTCGACCTCGGGCTGTTCTCCAACCGCGCCTTCGGCGCCGCCCTGGGGATCCTGCTGCTCGGCATAGGAGCCATGGTTGGAACCGAGCTGTTTGTCGCGCAGTATCTGCAGATGGTACTGGGACTCTCGGCGCTGGCGGCGGGCCTGTGGATGATGCCCGCGGCTGCCGGGTCCGTCGCCGGTTCCATGCTGGCCCCGATCATCGCACGCCGGGTGCAGCCGGCTTACGTCGTCGCGGCCGGACTGGCGATCGCGGCGGTCGGCCTCCTGCTGCTCACCCAGGTCGAGAATGCCCCCGGCCTGGCCGTCGTGGTGACCGGCTTCGTCTTCATCTACGTCGGCCTCGGTCCGATGGGGGTGCTGGGCACCGACCTGGTCCTTGGATCCGCCCCGCCCCAGAAAGCCGGGTCGGCCTCGGCGATGTCGGAGACCAGCGCAGAGCTCGGCGTGGCGCTGGGCGTCGCTGCCCTGGGCAGCGTCGGCACCGCGGTCTACCGCAGCCAGGTGGCCGGCTCCATCCCCGCCGACGCCCCGCCCGAGGCGGCCGAGGCCACCCGCGACAGCCTCGCCGGCGCCGTGGCCGCGGCCGAACAGTTGCCCGCCGGACTCGGCGCCGAGCTGCTCGGCACGGCCCGCGAGGCGTTTGCCCAGGCATTGGAACTGACCGCTGCCATCAGCGCCCTCGTCGTGATAGCTATGGCCATCGTCGCCGGGGTCTTGCTGCGACGCGTACGGGCCGGCTCCGAAGAGCAACCGGACCTGGAGCCGGATGGAGTAGCCGTAGGCAACGCAGGCGTCGAGGAGGTTCTCTGTCCCGCTGCGGCGCCGGAGAACTGTGCACCCGGGAGGGGAGGGCCGTGACGCGCTCGGTTCCTGACTGGGGCGCGCTGCAAGGCGCGGTCTCGGGCGACGTCGTCCTCCCCGGCTCGCCCAACTACGAGTCGGTGCGCTGGACGGCTACCGTCGCCAAACTGATGTGTGGCACGGTCGTTGACTAGCTGGCTAGAGGGCTCGCCAGCGGCGATCGACGGCCGCTTCCCCCATCGTGGAGGTACCCGACCAGCTGGCTGGCGACCTCCGCCAGTTCTTCCGCCGGTTCCGAGAGAAATTACCAACGAAGGAGGACCACGACCATGACCGACGACGAGATCCGAACGTCCCGCGCCGACGTCCCCCGGGCCGGGCCCGAACTGCACGGAGACACCGTTGTCCTCCGGCCCGTAGCGCCAGCCGATGTTCCTGAGCTTGGCCGGATCGCGCGCACTCCCGAGGTGGAAAGCCGGTGGGGAGACGAGTACCTGAACGACGATTGGCCGTTCGACGATCCCTCGGCCACCCCGCTCGTCGTGCTCGTCGAGGGCGGGGTGGCGGGGATGATCCAGTACTCGGAGGAGAACACCCCGAAGTACCGGCACGCGGCGATCGACATCTTCCTCGACCCGGAGGTGCATGGCCACGGCCACGGACGCGACGCCGTTCGCACGCTCGCCCGCCACCTGGTGCGCGATCTCGGCCACCACCGGCTGGTTATCGACCCGGCCGCGGACAACGAGCCGGCCATCCGGTCCTATTCCGCCGTGGGCTTCCGGCCGGTCGGCTTAATGCGTCGCTACGAGTGCAACGCCGACGGCAGTGGGTGGCACGACGGGCTGCTCATGGACCTGCTCGCCGAGGAGCTCACATGATCGGTCGCGAATGAGTCGGGCACGCTACGCCACGTGACGCTCCCGACATCCGCTAGCTCTTCCGCCCACTCCGCTGACACCAACCCACCCGATGAGGAGAAACAAAAATGGACGACATAAGAGAACCTGGCAACCCAAACTAAGGAGAGAGCATCATGACAGAGAGCAACGACGGGCGGCCGCCCGGACCGGTCGTCACACACGCCCACCTTCGTCCGCTGTTCTCGGTCGGGTCGTGAAGCCATTCCCTGTATCGCACGAGCGCGGGAACCTCCCGATAGCCGACCGGACCACCCACAAATAGAGGGCGAGGGTTCCGAAACTCCACCCCCTGCTCCACCCTTCGGCCGATGCCGAGTCAGGCGCGGGGCTCAATCCTTTGCTAGCTTCTTCAGTTCTTCGGTCTGGTTGTTCACGACCCGTCTCCTCTCCTCGGTTTGCTCGTCTGTTTCGGTGTCGTGTGTTCTCCGCATGCTACTCATATCGCAGGGCCTCGGCCGGGTAGACCTTCGACGCCCGTCGGACGGGCAGGAAGGTGGTCAGGAGCGAGGCGGCGTAACCGACGAAGATCACGAGCAACAGCTCGCTCCACGGCACCGTGAACTCAAGGCCCGGGATGTTCTGGCTGATGTTGTCTATGAGCGTGCCCGAAAACCCGAGGCCAGGGGACACCCCGACGCCTATTCCGAGCAAGGAGATGAAGGACGACTCGATCAGGAAGGCGAGCCGCACCTGCCCCCTCTGGAAACCATGAGCAGCATCGGGACGAAAGCTAGGAGGAGAGCATGCTCGCTCCGACCTCATCAGCCGAAACCCTGCACACTACGAAAGTAGCTCTGTCGTACGGAATCCGGTCGATCACTGCTTCATCCGATGTGAATAGGAGGTCAAGCTTTTTCGACTCCCGACTCCCGAACAACGGACGCTCCGAACCTTTTCCGGGTTCCATACTATCCGGCGCTGTACGCTACCTTGCCGCCGACGATGGTTGCGGCCACGGGG
>JALZIL010000401.1 GCA_030860305.1 Actinomycetota bacterium | reverse complement strand
CCCCGCCCTCCTGCCGAGAGCGGGGCGCCTTGGTAGCTGTGTCGGCTCAGCCAGCGGTGATCTGGTCAGCAGTTCGGCCTGGTCGAGTAGGAGCGCCGCGACCTGTCTCGCCTCAACCGCGGTAAGTGCTGCATCGTTGCCCCACAGCATCAAGACGGGCGCCCATGCCTACGGCTCGTCGTCATCCAGTGTCTCGGTGGAGTTGATGCAGATCTGCACCGCTCCCGCCGTCCGGTTGTCGAGATCAAGGCCCGCCACTGATGAAGGCATGAACGTGACCACCCGGTGTCGTGAATCTTCTACGTCCTGCAGGATCCGGTCGGGTTTGTGCGGGCAACGGACGCACCAGGCTGGGCAGGGCTTGACGAGGTAGTCGGCCCGGTTCACAGGGCACCCCGCGCTGCCAGTCCAATATGTGCAAGGACCTCAGCAACCGCGTCAACGAGCTTTTGGGCCTCGGGGACGGTCAGTCACATGTCGCCCACCAGAATCTCAGGCGGTTCCGGTCGACGATGACCTGCCCGTTGACGACGTGCAGGAAGTCCACCGCGGATAGCTCGATCTTGATCGGCTTCGCGTCCTCGGCGCTGAGGTCGGTTTCTTGAAGTGGAACGGTCGGCGGGATGTACGAGTAGGCGATAGCACCTTCACGGTCCTCATGGTGGCCCGCCCACCCGGGCGCCTCCCACGCCATCTGGTCGATGCTGGTGGTTTGTTCGGTGCTGGTCACTGTGACTCCTCAGTCCATGATATTCAGGCCAAGCGCTCCCTCTCTGCCCGTGTTTCCCCCGTGGGGGCGCATAGGGTTCAGCGGCTGGAGTACGCGACTACCTCGACTAGGCGTCACGGGCTGGCGGTCGATCTCTGTCGATCTGCGCGTCCGCGCTTCCGCCAGGCCCGCAATCGCGGACGCGACGGTGACTCTTCAGTAACGCGGCCGTCATTGGGCGTGTCCGGCAAGGTCAGCCGAGGCGATCCGGTAGGAAGATCGAGTGGGCAACCGCGGGTCGGACGACCGATGGGTCCACCGACCGCCCGACGGTGCCCGACCACGTCCGGTTCGGCCGGGTGTCGCGGCAGACCCCCGATCCTTAGCCAGTCGCCGGTCGGCCACGCGGTCGCCTGCGCCACCGGTCCGGTTCACTCCACGACGGGCTGGGCCTCTGCTCATCGGCCTGCTGATCGGTCTAACCGTGGGGCTGCTGGTTGGTCTCGCGATCGGCGGAACCGGCGGCGCGACGGGCTCAACGGGGTTGCCGTCGGCCGACCGGTCCGCCGCGCTGACGGTGGCAGAACCCCCGGTCGCGGCAACACCGACCGTGCTGAGTTCAGTCGGCGGGAGCGACGGGCGCTGGGTCGCGTTGACCTTCGACGACGGCCCGGACTCCCGCTACACACCCGAGGTACTCGCCCTGCTGAAGCGCCATGAAGCGGTAGCGACGTTCTGCATGGTCGGGGATCAGATCCCTGGCAACGAGGCGCTGATCCGTGAGGTTGCCGCTGCGGGCATGGCCCTGTGCAGCCACACCAGCACCCATGACCTCGAACTGCCCGGCAGGCCCTTGGAACAGATCATGAGCGAAATCGTCGGGGCCCAGCGTGACCTGGCGGCGGCAGGGAGTGCCCCGGTCAACTACTACCGCGCCCCAGGCGGCAACTGGTCCCCCACCGTGTTGGAGGTGGCTGCAACCCACGGCATGCAGCCGCTCGGTTGGTCTGTGGACACCCGAGATTGGACCGCGCCGGGCGTCGAAGCGATCCTTGATGCCGTCGACCGCCAGCTGCAACCCGGCGGGGTGATCCTCCTGCACGACGGAGGCGGTAACCGGGACCAGACCCTCGCCGCCCTCGGGGTACTACTCCCGCGCCTGATCGAGCAGGGCTATCGGTTCGGCTTTCCTGCCGCGGTCCCGCCGTCGGCTTGAATCTGATCGAGGCGACTCGAGTAGAAGTGCCTGCCCCTACCGGCAGGCGGCGACAGTGACCGTGTCAGAGAAGTTCCGACCACCCTGGGACCGGACGACCACCCGCGCAGTGTGGTCGACGGTGTTGTCGAGCGATCCGCTCGACCAGTGATAGTCGGTGCCGAACGAGACCCGACTCGGCCGGGAGCCGTCGAGGGTGATGTTGGCGGTGTTGGGACCAGCGTAGGCGTAGCCGCTGAGGTCCAGTGTGATCACGGTGCCGTTCCTGCCGGAGCAGCTTCCGGCAAGCTCGCCCGACTGCGCGGCGGCGGCGTGCCCGGCCAAGGCTACGGCCAGGGCGGTGGAGGCGGTGGTGTTGGCAAGAAGCGCGGACGCTGCGACGTTTCGAGTAGGCATGGTGGATTCTTCGGGTTCAGGGCGCTGTCCGCCTGGGCCGGTCGGCCGAGTGGAGGCTGTTCTCGCGAATACGAGCAGTTATATGCCTCGGTTGCCAACAACCCGTGACACTACACATGGTAACGAGAAATGAGTCAAGCGGCCGAGTTGAGTCACGCTAAATAGCCACCTCTGGGATTGGATCTCGGCTGGTTCGACCGCATGATCACTCCATGTAGCACTGCTCCAGTTGCGTGCGAGACGAACCCCACGTGTTGACCGATAGTCGCCGCGACCTCAGCCGCCGCCGATCGCAACACAGTCGCAACGTGCCTTGAAGCCAGGGCAGGTACCGTCGAGGAGCAGGTGTCCTCGTGGCATCCGTGCTGAAGGGCCCGACACGCCGAGAGCTTTCGGGGTGACGTGCACCGCAGCGGGAACATCCGCAGTCATGCTTGCGTCGTATGTAGGGCGGAGCCGAGTTCCAGCACCACCCGGGAACGAGTTAAACGAGAGGTAGCGCCGTGACACCAACATTGACCCCCATCGCTACTCGTGACGATCCGCAGACCCACGCGGACCGCTGCGACCGCTGCGGTGCCCGGGCCAAGGTGCGCGTGCTCCTTGCCGGCGGCATGGACCTGACTTTCTGCGGACACCACGCGCGGGAATACGACGCCAAACTTCGCGGCGTGGCAGTGGAGTTCGTGGATCTCGACGCCAGTGAGGTACCGGCTGCCAAGGAGTCTCTGAACTGAACGCGGCGTGGCCGCCCGCCACGCGTCAGATGACCGACCGGACTGTCCCCGGCGGCGTCTTGGCTCCGCACAGCACATCACCGCGTGACCCGTACCCTTGTCCACGATGACCAGCCCGCCCACCCCTCCTGCTGACCCCTCCCCGACCGCCACCGCATCTCCTCGCTGGTGGGCCCGGAAGCAAGTCTGGATTCCGGCAGTGCTGCTGGTCGGCTGCGGCCTGCTCTACACCGGCGATCTCCTGCTGGCAGGCGACAGCATTCCGCGCAACACAGGCGTCGGGGGCGTGCTCATCGGCGGACTCTCCGAAGCCGAGGCCGCCGCCGTACTCGAAGAGGAACTCTCCACGTCGATCAGCGCGCCGCGTGACGTCTCGGCGGGCGAGGTCTCCGGGACCGTCAACTCTGGAGCGGCGGGTATCACCCTGGATGTCGATGCGACGGTGCAGGCGGCGGCCGGACAGCCGCTCAACCCCCTGAGTCGGCTCCTCTCTCTCTTCCTCGAGCGCGACGTGGCACCGGTCCTGTCCGTGGACGAGGAGTTGTTGGGCCGTGCGATCGACGAGTTCGCGAGTACCAGCGATCGGGCTGTCATCGAGGGGACGATCACGTTCGAGGGGATCGAGCCGGTCGCGGTCGATCCGGTCCCCGGAGCGGCACTGGACAGATCCGGTGCAGCCACCGCTTTCCTCGACGGCGTACGCGACGATCCCGCGAACCGAGCCGACGAGCCGATCGCGCTACCCGTCGACGACATAGCGGTCACTATCACCGCTGAAGAGGTCCAGGAAGCACTGACTTCCATCGCCGGCCCGGCCCTGGCAGCGCCGATCCTGGTGGCCGCACCGGCCAGTGGAGCAGCAACTGGCGCGACGGTGGAGATTCCGGTGACCGCCATCGCAGCCTCCCTGCGCTTCACGTCCGACTCCGCCGGTCAGCTTGAGGCGACGATTGATCCGGCCGCCTTGCAAACGGCGATGGGCGATGAGCTGGCCCCGTTGACCACGCCGGCGCAGGATGCCAGGTTCGAGATCGTCGGCGGGGCGATGACCGTGGTGCCTTCGGTGGACGGCACCAGTATCGACATGCCGACGCTGTCGCAGACGATGCTGGGGGTTCTGTCCCAACCCGCTCCGCGCCAGGTCGAGGCTCCGCTGACGGCTGCCCCGGCCGCCCTGACCACCGAAGCGGCCAACGCGCTTGGCATCACCGAGGAGGTCAGCTCGTTCACTACCAACTACACGTCCAGTGCCAGTGGAGAGAACATCCGAGTGGTGGCTGCCGAGGTGAACGGCGCGCTGGTGCTGCCCGGGGACACCTTCAGCCTCAACGGCTACACCGGACCCCGCACCGAGGCGCAGGGCTACATACCCGCCGGCGTCATCATCAGCGGCGAGTTCCAGGAGGCAATCGGAGGCGGGGTCAGCCAGTTCGCGACCACGACGTTCAACGCGGTCTTCTTCGCCGGACTCGAGGACGTCTACCACAAACCGCACTCGTACTACATCAGCCGATACCCGGCCGGTCGGGAGGCGACGGTCTTCTACGACTCGATCGACCTGGTCTTCCGCAACGACCAGCCGACTGGCGTCTACATCCAGACGATCTGGCAGCCCGGGTCGCTGACCGTCACCTTCTGGGGTACCAAGCAGGTCGACATCGAGTCGGTGAGCAGCGAGCGACGCAACTTCCGGAGCCCACAAAGACAGGAGAAGCCCGACGACGGCGAGTGCAGCCCGTCGGACGGTTCGACCGGGTTCGACATCACCGTCACCCGGATCTTCCGTCAGCTGGGAACCGGGACAACGCTGCGCAGCGAGGACTTCGTGACCCGGTACAACGCCGAGCCGATCATCATCTGCGTCCGCATACCACCACCGCCCACGCCTTCCGGTCTGATGTCTCCCGACCCCACCCCCGTCGACCGTCGACACACCCGCGCCGGCCTGGGCCAACGGTCGCTCAACCGGCCACCGGCCCGATCACGAGGGTGAGTTCGTCCGGAACTCGTTGCTGAGCGGCGGGTCTGTGAGAACCGGGCTCATCCGGGGTACGGTCGCCACGCTTACCCCTACTCTGGACTGTCCCGTCCGTGATCTCAGGAGGAATCCGCATGGCTCAGGTCGACCGACGTACCGTCCTCAAGGCCGGAGCAGTTGCAGCTCTGGCGGGTCCGTTCGCCGGCTTCTTCGCCCGGCAAGCAAACGCCGCTCCGAGCGCGACCGCCGGGCCGGCTCTGGTGCCGACAGCCGATCTCCGCGACGGCGTGACGCGCCTCGCCTTGCCCCGAGGCTTCTCCTACCGCTCGTTCCAACCCACCGGCGAGCCGCTGCGCGGTGGCGCGACAGTCCCGGGGCGCCACGATGGCATGGCGGCCTTCCAGGGTCCCGTCGGCACGTCCCGCCTGGTCCGTAACCACGAGATCCTCGGCTCAGGTACGCCTTTTGCCACGACGCCGACGCCCTACGACTCCGGAGCACTGGGCGGGACGGTGAACACACTCGTCACAGGTGAGGGCCGCGTGCTTGATTCCTACCCGAGCCTCACCGGGACCCAAGGCAATTGCGCAGGCGGACCGATGCCCTGGGGCAGCTGGGTAACTTGCGAGGAGACCATCAACGGTCCGGACGTCTTCGACGACTTCAACCGTGGGGACGCTCCGCCCGACACGTACGTGACTAACAAGGCACTGAAGAAGCCGCACGGCTACTGTTTCGAAGTACCGTCCGACGGCGTTTCCACGGCCGAACCCGTCCGAGCGGCGGGGCGGTTCTCACACGAGGCGATCGCCTACTCGCCGAACGAGGACGTCTTCTACTTGACCGAGGACGACTTTGGATTCCCCAGTGGTTTTTACCGCTACGTCCCGCCGCAGCGGCCCGGGCCCACCCGTCGGCTGCTCGACGGCGGTCGGCTGTTCATGCTGGCCGTAAGGGGATTGCCGGAGGCGCGACTCGAAGCGGCGAGCAGAACAGGTCTGCGGCTCCCGGTCAAGTGGGTCGAGATCGCCGACCCCGACCCGAACTTCCCCCTGAACCGGAGGCGCACCAAGCCCACGGTGACGAATGATGAAGCGATTCATGCGGTGGCCGAGCAGGGCTGGGTTCAGGGCGCTGCTTACTTCTCCCGGCTCGAGGGAGCGACCTACGACAGCGACATCGTGTACTTCGTGTCGACGCAGGGTGGCGGTGAACGGGCTCCGTGGGAGCGGGGAGATCCTGCCGTTCCGTTCCCGGGCTTCGGAAACGGGTTCGGCCAGATCTGGGCCTATCACACCCGTAGTGAGCTGCTCGAGCTCGTCTACGTCTCACCCGGACCCGATGTTCTTGACTTCCCGGACAACATCACTACCAGGAACGGCGTCCTGGTGATCTGTGAGGACAGCACGAATGGCAACTATGTGCGAGGGCTCACCCCGAATGGCGTCCTGTTCGACATCGCCCAGAATCTCATCCCCAAGGGAGACGACATCGGCGGTGACGAGTTTGCCGGATCTACGTTCAGCCCGGATGGACAGACCCTTTTCGTCAACATCCAAGCCAGCACAGGTATGAGCATCGCCATCTTCGGCGACTGGGCCGGGATGGGTCTCTGACTCGAGAGCGACCTCGTACCAAGCGACCTGATCGGCGACACGCTTGAGGACGTCCGAGGTGGCACGCCGCCGCCTCGGACGCGCGTCGGTGCAGACTGGGCGGTGTGAGCAGCCAGACCGCGACGTCGCCGGTAGGAGGACCGGTGCCGACGTCGGCACCGAGCACCGCCGCGCCGAGCAGTGGTTATGGCGCGCAGCCTGCGCAAGACGTAGCCGCTGGGCGGAACCGTCGTGGGCTCTCGCCGCTTTCGGTGCTCGGCCGGACCCTATCCAAGGCGTGGAACGACCGCATCCTCGGGCTGTCGGCCGAGGCCGCGTTCTGGCAGTTGTTGTCCCTGCCGCCTCTACTGCTTGCGCTGCTGGGTTCGTTGGGATACCTCACCACGGTCCTCGGCGCGGATGCGGTCACCATCACCGAGGACCGGCTCACCGACTGGCTGTCCAGCATCGTCACGACCGACGTGATCGACTCCATCGTGCTGCCCACGGTGAACGAAGTTCTCAGCCGTGGCCGATTGGACTTGATCAGCCTCGGTTTTGGCATCTCGCTCTGGGTCGGATCTTCGGCGATGGCCACCTTCGTCAACACCATCGTCATCGCCTACGACCAGCGCGATGTCCGCGGGCCAGTCCGGAGTCGCCTGCTGGCTCTGTGGCTGTTCATCGCCTTCGGGCTCACCGCGGTCCTCACTTTGCCGCTACTCCTGCTCGGGCCGGGACTGCTGTTGTCGTGGTTTCCGCAGGAATACCAGGGCACGGTGGATTTCCTGATCACCCTGGTCTACCCGGTCGTGGTCTGCCTGCTGATCGTCGTGATGCTGGCCAGCCTCTATCACGTCGTACTGCCGCGTCGGCTGCCGTGGCGACGCCACATCCCGGGAGCCGTCTTCGCGATGGTGGTCTTCGTCCTGGGCGCCTGGGGACTGCGGATCTACGTGTCGTACTTCTTCGCCACGACCGTCCCGTACGCCGCGCTGGCCGCCCCGATCGCGGCCCTGCTGTTCTTCTTCCTGCTTGGCCTCTCGATCCTGCTCGGTGCCGAACTCAACGCTGCCATCCAGACCAGGTGGCCGGCTCCCCCGCGCAAGATCGATCGGCGGCGCTCAGCTCGGCAGGCGATGGAAGCCGAGCGATCTGGCGTCACGATGCTGGCGCTCTGAGCGACCGAGGTCACTCCTTGCGGAGCTGGGCGTAGATCTCCTTGCACGGCTCGCAGACCGGGCTACCCGGCTTGGGTGTCTTGGTCACCGGAAATATCTCACCGCACAGCGCCTGGACCATGGATCCCAGCACGGCACTTTCGGCAATCTTGTTCTTCTTGACGTAGTGGAAGACCTCGTTCGGGGAGTCGCTTTCCCGATCGCGAACCTCGGGTCGCTCGATCGTCTCGGTGCTGGTCGTCACCGTCACCATGATGCCAGCTTAGGCTGCCACGAGCTGAGAGGAGTCGAGGTGTTTCCGATCCATCGCCACCCGCACGTGGCAGAGGCTCTGGAGCAGGGACGGCCGGTCGTCGCCCTGGAGAGCACTCTGTTGGCTCACGGCTTGCCGCGGCCCGGGAACTTCGAGACCGGCCGCGAACTCGAGGAGGTCGTCCGCCGGCACGGCGCGATTCCGGCGACGATCGCGCTGCTCGACGGCGTGGCCCACATCGGGTTGTCCGGCGAGGAGCTGAAGCGAATCTGCGATGCCCCGGACCTGACGAAACTGAGCCTTCGGGATCTGCCGATCGCCGCCGCGCTCGGTCGGAGCGGTGCGACGACGGTGGCCGGTACCGCCGCGCTGGCCAGCGCCGCAGGAATCTCGCTTTTCGCCACCGGAGGCCTCGGGGGTGTGCATCGCGGGGCGCGGGACAGCTTCGACGAGTCGGCCGACCTGGACGTACTGGCCCGTACGAGAATCGTGGTCGTCTGCGCCGGGGTGAAGTCGATCCTCGACGTGCCGGCGACCCTGGAACGGCTGGAGAGCCTCTCGGTGGGAGTGGTGGGGTATCAGACCTCGGCCTTTCCCGGCTTCTACGTCACCGAGTCCGGGTCGACGCTGGACTGGCGTTGCGAGACTCCCGAGGAGATCGCGCAGGTCTTCGCGGCCGCGGACGGCTTCAGCCCGGGCGCGTTGGTCGTCGCGAACCCGCTTCCGCTGGATCGACAGATGGACCCTGGCCTGCACGGCACGGTGCTGAGCTATGCGATCTCGGCGGCCGTCGAGGCAGGCGTGACCGGCAAGGACGTGACGCCCTATGTCCTGGACCGCTTGCATATAGCCAGCAACGGGCGGACCCAGGAGGTGAATGTGGATCTGGTGCGCCGCAATGCCGCCTTGGCCGCCGAAATAGCCGTGGCGTACACGAAGCTGGATGACTGACCAGTCGCGAAGGCCAGTGCGCGATGTGCTCGTCGTCGGGGACATCAACTTCGATGTCCTGGTCCGTCCCGAACGGCCGATCGAGCACGCCACAGATGTTTCCGCCGAGATCCGGCAGCGACCAGGCGGCGCGGGGGCGAACGTGGCGGTCGGTCTGGGGCGTCTGGGCGTGACCGCCACACTTGCCGGATGCGTCGGGTCGAGCGACTCGGAACCGATCAGCGCCCGCATTCGCTCGGCCGGTGTGCAGCCGGCCCTGCGTGGGGTGAACGACATTCCTACCGGCGCCATCGTCGCGATCATCGGCGCGGACGGCGAGCGCAGCATGGCCAGTGATCGCGGCGCCAACCTCGCCCTGTCCGAGGCCGACCTTCCCGCAACTCTGATCGCCGCGCACCGGCACCTTCACGTCTCGGGATACACCCTGCTCGACCCCGGTACGCGCGGCGCTGCGGTGACCGCGATCGGCCGGGCGCAGGTGCTGGGCCGGACCGTTTCGGTCGATCCGGCGTCGGTGGCGCCGCTGCGCGGGTACGGCGTCGAAGCGTTCCTGACCGACATCGGGGGCATCGATGTGCTGCTGCCCAACACCGAGGAGGCGCAGGTGCTCAGCGGCTTGATGGACGTCGAGCAAGCAGCGCTGTGCCTGGCTGGAAAGTTTCCGATGGTCGCGGTGACCTGCGGTGCTGCTGGAGCGCTGTGGGCCGATCACAGTCTTGTGCTCCGACGCCCGTCCCTGGCCGGGCCCGGCCAAGTCCTGGACACAACCGGAGCCGGGGATGCCTTCACCGCCGGGCTGCTGGCCGCCTGGCTGGACGGTCGATCCCCGATCAGCTGTCTGGATGCGGGTCAGCGGTCAGCCGCCGCGGTGGTCACCCGCTGGGGCGCCCAGTAGGACGCTCGGAGGACCGGGGCGGCGCTGAGCCGCCGGAATCAACCCACTCCGGACAGCACCGACACGAACCAGATCGCGACGGCAAGGACACCGGCCAGGAGCTCGATCAGCAGGCCGATGCCGATCGCTCTCAGGGTGGCCAGCGTGGAGCGGCCCGCGGCTCGAGAGCTCCTCAGTCGCCGAAGCTCACCGAGATAGATGCCGGCCACCGCACCGACGAGTAGCCCGATCACCGGGATCACGAAGAATCCGACGATGCCTCCGAGCGCACCGAGGACCAGCGTCGAAGCCGGCGCCCCAGCCTGGCGCAGCGTTCGACTGGGCAGCACGTACTTGGCCACCGTGCCCACAGCAAGAACCACGGCCATGAAGCCGAACACGATCCACGGACCGGCTCCTTCGGCCAGCATCGCCCAGCCGAGGCCCGCCACGGCGACCAGTAGCAGCCCTGGGATCACTGGTATCACCACGCCGACGAGCCCAACCGCCATGGCGAGCCCGATCAGGACAAGGGTGCCGACATCCACGAGTGCAGCCTCTCAGTGAGCCGCCCGATCCATGCACGTGGTCCCGCGAGTCCGCTCGGGCGGGCGTTGCGATGCAAGACGTGACGGCTCGGGTCCCGATCAGTCGGCCTCGATGATCCGGTTAGAGGCGATTTCCGTTCTGGGCGAAGGGCGCGGTCCCGACAATGCGTTCTGGTCTACACGAAAACGGTGGGCATCGCGCGACTTCTTCGGTGGCCGGTCATTCGCGACCAGGACCGCGATCCCAGGCAGGACGATCGCCAGGATCGCGAAGACGGCCATCACCCACAGCGTCTGGTAGAAGACCGTGGCCAGGATCAGACACATGGCGCGGACACCCATCGTGATGATGTAGCGCCGCTTTCGGGCGTCATGCTGTTCGGGGAGGCTAGGGGCGGCTTCGGTGATCAACACCGGCTCGTCGCCCTCCGGGGCGCGATTCACGTCGCGGTGGTGGTCACGGTGGTCTTGGCGCCGGTCTTGGCTGCGGCCTTCTGTTGCTGCTTGTGGTCGCGGACCCGGAGCAGTGAGTCCGCATCCACGATGTCGGCGACGGACAGGTACACCCCGTCCTCGCCGAACTCACCGGCCGCCTCGCGCCAACCCGTCGGACGGATCCCCCGCTGCTTACCCAGGAGAGCCAGATAGATCGCCGCCTTCTGCCCGCCGAAACCAGGCAGCGCGGTGATGCGGGCCAACAGTTCCTCGCCATCCGCGACGCCGGCCCACAGCTGATCCACATCTCCGCCGTAGTCGGCGACGAGAACCCGGGCGAGGCCCTGCACCCGTCCAGCCATGGAGGTTGGAAAGCGGTGCAGAGCGGGGCGCTGCGCGAAGATGGCAGCCAGGGCATCGGAGTCGTAGTCGGCGAGTTCTCGAACGTCCAGCGCGTGGCCGAGACGTTTCGTCAGCTCCAGGGGCGAGGAGAACGCCTTTTCCAGCGGAATCTGCTGATCCAGGACCATGCCGATCAACAGGGCCAGCGGGTCGCGATCAAGGAGCGCATCGGCTTCGCTGTTCTGACTGAGCGTGACCGGCATCCCATGCCCCCTCGAGTCGGCGTGCAGCCGAGGTTACGCCGGGTTTCGGGCACCTTGCCGTCCGGGCGAACTCTGCTGAGCCTCTGCGCCGAACGTTATGCGCAGAGTGGAACACCTGAGCGGGAAAAACGTTGAACACAGTGAGACCGAGAAGATCTACCAGCACCCAAGATCCAAAGAGGCCACAGGCGTGGCAGAAACGGATGACCACGTGACCGTCGTCCAGTCCAGCGACCGAGACACCGTATCCATGCAAGCCGTGTCCGGCGGCTCGAGTTCGTCCGACTCCGGCGGAGTGATGTCCACCGACCTCGTCCGGGTCTACCTCAACACGATCGGCAAGACCCCGCTGCTCACCGCGGAACAGGAAGTCGACCTCTCCAAGCGGATCGAGGCCGGGCTCTACGCCGAACGGCTGCTGATCGAGGCCACCCGCCTGTCGGCTGCCCGGCGCCGGGACTACCAGGCGTTGGCCGAGGATGGCCGCGGGGCGAAGAAGGCCATGCTCGAGGCAAACCTGCGCCTGGTTGTCTCGCTGGCCAAGCGCTACACCGGCCACGGAATGTCTTTCCTCGATCTGATCCAGGAGGGCAACCTCGGCCTGATCCGGGCCGTGGAGAAGTTCGACTACGCCAAGGGCTTCAAGTTCTCCACCTACGCCACCTGGTGGATCCGGCAGGCGATCACCAGGGCGATGGCCGACTCCGGTCGTACCATCCGGCTGCCCGTCCACCTCGCAGAGCAGGTCAACAAGGTCGTACGTACCCGGCGCCGGATCCAGCAGACCCTGGAGCGCGAGCCGACCCACGAAGAAATCGGGCTGGAGCTCGACATCACCCCCGAGCGGGTCGCCGAACTTCTCGACCACTCGCGCGATCTGGTCAGCCTCGACCAGGCCGTCGGAAGTGACGAGCAGTCGCGCTTCGGTGATTTCATCGAGGACGCCGACGCGCCGGTCGCCGAGGACGCGGTCGCCTTCCAGATGATGCGTCAGGACCTCGGAACGGTGCTGGACACGTTGGACGAGCGCGAGCGCAAGGTTGTCACGGCACGCTTCGGCCTGGATGGGACGCCACCGCGGACGTTGGAGCAGATCGGGCGGGCCTTTGGCCTGTCCCGCGAACGAGTCCGTCAGATCGAGCGCGACTCCATGGCCAAGCTGCGACGCCCCGAGCGTGCCGACCAGCTGCGCGACTACCTCACCTAGAAGTCGCGGTTATGCGCACAACCGTCACCGGATCGGTCCGATGTTCCGCGGTGTGGGCTAGCTGAGGGGCTCACTGCGATCGGCTCGGCGGGGTGCTTCCTCAGCTCGGGTCGAGGGCGGCCGGATGTGCACCTGCGGATTCTCGATCTGGGCCCCCCGCGAATGGGCATGCACGGTGCACCGCAGCCGTCCGATCTCCGGTACGTCGTCGCACAGGCGGGTGGCGCGCAGCAGGACATCCTCGATGGCAGCAGTATCCACCGGGACCGCTCCGCCGTAGCCATCGAGCAACGGCCAGGCTGCCACCGATCTGATCAACTCCGCAGCGTCGACATCGGACAGCGGTAGGGCGCGGTACGCACGATCGGCGAACAGCTCGATGGGCACTCCGGACAGCCCGAAGGACACCACCGCGCCGAACGAGGGATCGTCGGAGATCTCCACGGCGGTGGCCACACTGTCCGAACCGGGATCCGGGTCGTCGCCGCGAACCGGCAGTCCGTAGCTGGCCAGCAGATCCTTCGTCTCAGCACCCGCCAGCTCCCGTCCCTCCGGATCGTCGGCCAGGACCCGAGCCACCAGCATCCGGGCTCGGTCGGGTTCGGTGCCGGGCAACTCCGGGAAATCCCCCACCGGCTGGGACCGCCAGTGGCTGTAGCGCACCGTCTGGGCCAACGCGGCAACCGCTCGGTCGACCGGGAACGAGGGCACCGAGCCACGGAGCGCGACCTCGTTCTCGCCGGCCCGCACGAGGGATGTCGGCAATCCGTCACGGCCCAGAAAGGTCGCCACAATCGGCTTGTCCGCGCTGCCGGCCAAGTCCACAAGCGCCCGCGCGTAGCTGTCCTCCGCGCAGCTGACCGGCGTGACGAACATCGCGATCAGCGCGTCGACCTCGGGATCGGTGATGGCCGCCCGGGTCGCCGCGGCGAACTGCTCAGGGGTGCCGTCCGCGCCGATGTCGACCGGTGCCGATCGGGCCAACCTCAGGCCGTTACCCAGCAACGAGTCGACGGCCAGGAGCCCGACGGCCGTGGAGTTGCCGACCACCGCCACCCTAGGTCCACGCGGCAACGGCTGATGAGCGAGCAACGTCACGACGTCGAAGAGTTGGGCCACCGTGTCCACCCGAACGATCCCGGTGGAGGCGAACAATGCCTGAACGCTGCTCTCGGCCAGCGCAGGCGAGGTGCCCTCGAGGCTGGGCGTCGTACCGGTGTGCCGACCGCTCTTCACGACCACGACCGGTTTGGTGCGGGCGACTCGACGAGCCAGGCGGGCGAATTTGCGCGGGTTGCCGAAGCTCTCCAGGTGCAGGGCGATGACCTCGGTGGCCGGATCAGTCGCCCAGAACTGCAACAGGTCGTTCCCGCTGACGTCCGCCCGGTTTCCGGCCGAGACGAAGCTGGACAGCCCGATGCCGAGCGTCCTGGCGCGCTCGAGCAGCGTGGCCCCGAGCGCACCGGATTGGGAGAAGAAGCCGATCCGGCCGGCTGACGGGACCGCCGAGGCGAGACTGGCATTGAGCTGGGACTCCGGATCGGTGTTGATGATCCCGAAACAGTTCGGCCCGACGATCCGCATCCCCGAACCCCGCGCGGTGCTGACCAGTCGGCGCTGGGCCAGCAGCCCCTCCTCGCCTCGTTCGGCGAACCCGCCGGACATCACGACGATCCCGCGTACGCCGCGAGACCGGCAGTGCCCGACGACCTGAGGCACCGCCTCGGCCGGGACCGTCAGGACGGCCAGGTCCACGTCGTCGGGTACGGCGAGGACCGTGGGATAGGCCGCAAGACCTTGCACTGTGCCGGCCTGGGTGTTCACCGGGTATACCTTGCCGCGGAACCCACCGGCAAGCAGATTCGCCAGCACCGCGTACCCGATCTTGGCTGCGTCGTTGCTGGCACCGATGACGGCCACCGACCTCGGCGTCAGCAGCCGAAGGATCGAGCGCGACTCGGCTCGATGCTCGCGTTCGTAGCGAACCGCGCGCAGCGTGTCGGTGGGGGCGATGTCGAAGACGAGATGGACCACGCCTTCCTCGTACGACCGGTACGGCTGGTATCCGGCCGCACGAAAGATCGAGATCATCCTGCGGTTCTCAGCGAGTACCTCGGCGACGAAGCGGCGGATGCCGCGCTCCTGTGCGGCAGCAGCCAGATGTTCCAGCAGGACCGACCCGAGACCACGGCCCTGGTGGGCATCCTCGACCAGAAACGCCACCTCAGCCTCGTCGCGGTCGGCGAGGCGCTCGTAACGGCCGACCGCGATGACGTCGTCACCCAGTAGCACGATCAGAGCGACCCGGTCATGGTGGTCGACGTTGGTGAATCTGAACAGGTCCTTGTCCGACACCCGGGGATAGGGCCCGAAGAAGCGCAGGTACCGGGTGCGCTCGGAACTGCGAGCGTGCAGCCCGAGCAGACCGTCGGCGTCGGCGGGGGTGATCGGGCGAATGTGCACCGTGGCCCCGTCGGCGGCCACGACGTCGGCTTCCCAATCGAGGGGGTAGGCATACGGCGAGCCGGATTCGGGTACCTCGCCGGAGCCGGACACGCGGGTACTCAGTCTCGCGGATCGTCCGGATCGAGCCCGAGCAGAGGGAAGCTGGCTCGTCGGGTCCGCTGGATCGCCGCGTCGAGGCCGTCCGAGCCCCCCGGCTCCCAGGGGAGGTAATCAGCCGACTCGTCCTCGGTCATCCGCGTCGGCGGGATCGCTCGCAGCTTGCGCCTGCGAACGTCGTCCAGCCACTCCGCAGGGATCGTGGTCTCCGGGTCGACGGGCGTCCCACCCACGATGCCGAGCAGGTGGGTCCAGGCGCGCGGAACACAGCGGACCAGTCCGTACCCGCCACCACCCAGGACCAGCCACTTGCCGCCGCAGATCTCGTGCGCCAAGTCGTGCATGGCCTGGTACGACGCGCGCTGCCCATCGATGGACAGCGCCAGGTCGGCGAGCGGGTCGTCGCGGTGGGCATCACAGCCGCACTGGCTGACCAGGATCTGCGGCCTGAATGCTCGCAGGGCCGACGGGACCACCGAATGAAACGCGCGAAGCCAGCCGGCGTCGTCGGTACGTCGCGGGAGCGCCACGTTGATGGAGGCACCCTTGCCCTCGCCCCGGCCGGTCTCCTCGGGGAAACCGGTGCCGGGAAACAGCGACAGCGGACTCTGGTGCAGGCTGATCGTGAGCACCCGCGGGTCGTCGTAGAAAGCCGCCTGTACGCCGTCGCCATGGTGGACGTCGACATCGACGTAGGCGATCCGCTCGGCTCCTTGCGCGAGCAGCCAGCTGATGGCCAGCGCAGGGTCGTTGTAGACGCAGAAGCCGCTTGCGCAATTGGCCATCGCATGGTGCAGGCCCCCGGCGATGTTCGCAGCATGATCGCCTTTGCCCGACCACACCCATTCGGCCCCCTGGACGCTGCCTCCGGCAATGAGGCACGAGGCCTCATGCATCCGGTCGAAGATCGGGTTGTCGGCCGTACCGAGACCGTGTCCGGCACCGTGCGGGTCGTGCGGCGCCCGCTTCACGGCCTCGATATAGCCCGGCGTGTGGATGCGCAGGAGCAGATCCTCGCCGGCCAGTACCGGCGCCAGCCGGGTGATGGCCGGTGCTCGGAATACCCCGAGCGTCTGCGCCAGTGAGATCGTGAGCTCCAAGCGGATCGGGTGCAGGGGATGATCGCCGCCGAGGGTGTAGTCGAGCATGGCCTCGTCCCAGATCACCGCGACCGCGTTGCTCATCCTGCACACGGTAGCGACCTGGACAGCTGCCACCGCCTGCATCGCCCGACCTCGTGGATCCTGTCGCGCTGCTCGATGAGCGGCTGGCAACTGCACCCTTGCCGGCGGGCACGTGGTGGCGTCATGCGGGAAGTCGACGAACCGGCATTCGCCACGCATGCTGTAGCTGTGTCGACTCTCCGCGCGGCTGCCCGATGACCAGGCGGCTCGAGTACCTGCTGCCCCTGTTCGCCGCGGTTGTGCTCGCGGCGGTGGGTTGCACAAACTCCGCGGAGTCCAGCAGCGTTTCGTCCTCGGAGTCATCGGCTACTCCCGAACTCAGCCCGACGCGGGTAGCCGAGGTGGACTTCCAGGCCGGCATCGACGAGGCCACGGCCTTCGCGTCCAGCCAGGGCATCGAGGTCAGCATTGCCGTCATCGACCGGGAACTCGACGACGAGGCCGTCAACGGTGCCGCGGCCGACACGCCGGTCTTCGGGGCCTCGCTGGTGAAGCTGTTCCTCGCCGACAACCTGCTGCAGCGGCAGCGAGCCGGCGAGTTCGGGCTCTCCGCCGAGGACCGTTCCCTGCTGGAGGCGATGCTGGTCGCCTCCGACGACGCTGCGGCCGATTCGCTGTATTCCCGGTTCGGGGGGGAAGCCATGGTGACCGAGGTAGCGCAGCGCTACCGGCTGCCGAGTGTGGCACCAACGACTGAGGCCGGCCTCTGGGAGCTCACAACGATGTCGGCCCGAGATGTCGCCCGTTACTACGACCGCTTCCTGAGCAGCATGCCCTCGGCCGACCGGGACTACGTCGTCGGTCTCTTGCGGGGAAGCACCATGATCGCCCAGGACGGCTTCGACCAGTTCTTCGGCCTCCCCACCGCACTCGGGGGGCTGACGGTGGCGATCAAACAGGCCTGGATGTGTTGTCCGCGGGATACCAGTTACCTGCACACAACGGGCATTCTAGGTTCCGACAACCGGTACACAGTGGCCATCCTGAGCGGCGACCCGGGCGTCCTCGACTCCGCCTTCTCCACTGATGTCCTGAGCCAGATCACCTCGCTAGTCTTTCCACCGATGTCGATCGTCGATTGACTCTCTCGGTCGCGCGCCGTACAGCGCGACGACACCTGATATCGGTTGCGACGAGCGCCCTGGCTTCGGCAGCGCGAACTTTGGGTTCGTCGAGAGCCCGTGCAGTCAGCCGAACAGGACGCCGGTCAGGTTTGCGGCAATCCTGATGGCCTGCGCGGTACGGCGAACGCCGTACCATCGGCCTGACTTCGCGAAGGAGCGGCCCCGAGTGAACGACTTGATCGACACCACCGAGATGTACCTCCGCACCATCTTCGAACTCGAGGAAGAAGGTGTGACCCCGCTGCGGGCCAGGATCGCCGAGCGGCTGCACCAGAGCGGGCCCACGGTGAGCCAGACAGTCGCCCGGATGGAGCGCGACGGGTTGGTCAGTGTCGAAGGCGACCGCCACCTCGAACTCAGCGACACCGGTCGCAAGCTCGCTACGCAGGTGATGCGCAAACACCGCCTGGCCGAACGCTTGTTGGTTGATGTCATCGGCTTGGACTGGGAAGAGGTGCACATCGAGGCCTGCCGCTGGGAACACGTGATGAGCGAGGCCGTCGAACGGCGACTGGTCGCCCTGCTCGACAACCCGACCACCTGCCCGCACGGCAATCCCATTCCTGGACTGGACGGACTCGGCTGGCCGGGCCAGCTCGACTCAGAGCGCGGGATCAACGAGCTGATTCTGCTCTTCGATGCCGCAACCGATACCGGTCGTAGCGTCAGGGTTGAGCGGATCAGTGAACAGATCCAGCCAGACGCGGATCTGATGCACGCGCTCACCGATGCCCGCCTCCGACCCGGCAATACCGTGCTCGCGACCCGGCGTGCGGATGGCGTGGACGTCGATGGGCACCGCCTTCCCCGGTTTGCCGCCGAGCACATCTTCGTGAGCCTTCAGGTCGAGCGCACCCGGCCATGACCAATGACGCTGCCGGTTACGCTCACCCCTTCACCGAACTCGCCGACTACAACGCCATTCCCCGGCTCGGCGGGCTGGCACTGTCCCAGGACGGGTCACGGCTGGTCACCTCGGTGGCGATGCTCGATCCGGAGAAGAAGAAGTGGCAGACCGCGCTCTGGGAAATCGATCCGAGCGGGAAGAACGAGGCACGGCGGCTGACCCGCAGCGCGTCGGGAGAAGGCTCGCCGGTGTTCACGCCCAGCGGGGAGTTGTTGTTCAGCTCCGCCCGACCAGATCCTGAGGCCGTCAAGGACGCCAAGGCCGCCAAGGACGCCGAGGAACCGAAGCCTGGACTATGGGCCTTGCCGGCCGGCGGCGGCGAGGCCCGGCTGCTGGTGTCCCGACCTGGGGGCGTGTCCGCCATCGTGGCTGCCCGCAACAGCGACGCGGTAGCCGTGGTGGCAGCCATGAATCCTGGGGCCACGGACGGCAAGTCCGACGCGGAACGACGCAAGGCTCGCAAGGATGCTGGAGTCACCGCGCTGCTGCACGAGGACTATCCCGTTCGGTCCTGGGACCGCGACCTCGGCCCGGCTTGGCCGCACGTGCTCTTCATCGCCGAGATCCCCCAACAGGCGCCAGCGCGCGACCCCGCGACCGATCCGGAGCCGGCTGATCCAGGCACCGACCAATCAACCGAACGCAATGACGATGACTCGGCGCCGAACTCGGTAGAGATCCGGGACCTGACGCCAAGGGCAGGCCTGACCAGCCTGGGCGGGGAGGACCTCGCCCTGTCCCCTGCTGGGACCCGCATCGCTCGTACCGTCGAAGTGTCCGGCGCCGGTGCCGCGCACCGGCGGACCCGGATCGAGCTCGTCGACACCGGCAGCGGTGCCTCCCGGGTCGTGGCCGAGGGCGAGGACGACAACTTCGGCGAACCCGCGTTCTCCCCGGATGGCGCCTTTCTCGTGTGCTACCGAGAGACCAACAGCAGCTACGACGAGCCGCCGGACCAGACCTTGTGGCTGATCGACCTGGCTGCTGGCAGCGGTCGCGACCTCACCCCGGATCTCGACCTGTGGCCTGGAACGCCGACCTGGAGCGCGGACGGCGGCAGCGTCTACTTCACCGCGACCGAACTGGGTCACCACCCGGTCTTCCGCGTCGATGTCGGCTCGGGGGCGATCACCCGGCTGACCGCCGGCGGGTACTACTCCGACCTACAGGTGGCCACTGACGGCTCGGCCCTCTACGCGCTTCGCTCCGCTTACGACTCCCCGTTCCTTCCGGTGCGGCTGGCTCCCTCCGGGGTCGACCAGGAGCCGGTCACGCTCCCCAGTCCCGGCGTCATCGAACAGCTCCCCGGCACCCTGCACCGGATCGAGACCAAGGCCGACGACGGTACGACGATCCGATCCTGGCTGGTCCTTCCCGAGGGCGCGAGCGCCGACTCGCCCGCGCCGCTTCTGCTCTGGATCCACGGCGGCCCGCTGATGAGCTGGAACGCCTGGTCCTGGCGGTGGTGCCCGTGGCTGATGACCGCCCGCGGCTATGCCGTACTGCTGCCTGATCCGGCGCTGTCGGACGGGTACGGACAGGACTTCGTACGCCGCGGCTGGGGGCAGTGGGGCGGTACCCCGTACACCGACCTGATGGCAGCCACGGATGTCGCACTCGAGCGCCCGGAGATCGACCAGACCCGCACCGCGGCCATGGGCGGATCCTTCGGCGGCTATATGGCCAACTGGATCGCCACCCAGACCGACCGCTTCGATGCGATCGTCACGCACGCGTCCCTGTGGCACCTCGATGGCTTCTCCGGGGCCACTGATGCGTCCTACTACTGGGAGAAGGAGTTCGGCGACCCACTCACCCAACCGGAGCGCTACGACGCCAACTCCCCGCACAAGTTCGCCGACAACATCAGCACACCGATGCTGGTCATCCACGGCGACAAGGACTATCGCGTCCCGATCGGCGAGGGCCTTCGCCTGTGGTACGACCTGCGCAAACGCGGTGTCGAATCGAAATTTCTGTACTTTCCCGACGAGAACCACTGGGTGCTCACTCCCGGCAACGCGGCGATCTGGTACGAGACAGTGCACGCCTTTCTCGCCCAACATGTCCTCGGAGAACCATGGGAGCGGCCCGAACTCCTCTGAGTCGCTGCACTACCCCGCCTCGGCCGCCGGGAAGGCGAGCATCTCCCGGACTGTGGCCGGAGGCAGGGCATGGTCCAGTGCCGTGCGCACGAGCTGAGCCAACGAGTATCCGGGATCGCTGTCCAACGCTCGGTCCAGCGCCACATTTGCCATCGCGCCATCCCCTCTCGCCCACGAACTCAGGGCCAGCAGGGTCGCCGGGGCTGCGTCCAACGGCGCCGGCAATCGGCGGAGCAGATCGATCCACACAGACTCCGCCGCCGAGGCAGTCTGGCGCAGGCAATGGCCGGCCACCCGATCCCGGAGTGGGCGATCGATCAGCGCGACGGAGATCCGGGCAGCATCCCGATGGGTCAGTGACCGTGCCGTACCGGCAGCGACTGCGCGCACCCGACGGTCGATGAACTCCTCGATCCGCTCTCGATAGGCTTCCGAGGTGCCCGCACTGGATGCCTCGGCCATTTCCCGGCACACATGGTCCAGCGCCCGCTCGGTCGCGGAGATCGCCTCCGAATCTGGCGCGATCATCTCGATCAGCGCCGTGCGGCTGTCTCGAACCACGGCGCCGGAATATGCCGCATACGCCGCGAGCTCGCCGGACGGGGCTGGCACCGCCGAACCCTCCGCGGGGCAGCAGTGCGGGTCCGGACAGAGGTAGGACCGCCAGCGTCCCGCCCGGACCAGGACGATGTCATCGACGACTATCCCGCCCTCGACCAACGCTTCGTCGAGGTTGGCCACCAGGTCCACGTACGGCGCCAGCCCGTCGTCGTCCGGACAGTCGGTCATGATCATCGCGAGACATTCCGAGGCCCCATCGCGTCGTAACGCCTCGACCAACGGCTCGAGCTCGGCTATCGAGGGCGCGTGATCGGCCCCGTCGAGCGGGAGATCGGCCCGCATGGTGATGCCGAGCCGAGACCGGGGTCCGCTCAGCCCGACCAGGACCAGTGACCGCTC
>JALZIL010000391.1 GCA_030860305.1 Actinomycetota bacterium | reverse complement strand
GCGCAGGGGGTTTCGGTGGATCAGCTGCACCCTGAGTACGCCTCCGGGCAGTTGGAGGTCTCGGTCGCCGCACAGGAACCGGTCGATGCGGCGGACACGTTCGTGCTGGTTCGGGAGACGGTGCGCGCGGTCTCTCTTCGCCACGGCCTACGGGCCTCCTTTTCTCCCAAGGTCCAGGCCGACGGCGTCGGCAACGGCGCGCACGTACACCTGTCGCTCTGGTCGGATGAGGTGAATCTGATGACGGGCGGGGACGGTCAGTTCGGCCTCACCGCAACCGGCGCGTCCTTTTGTGCGGGCATCCTGGATCGACTCGCAGCGCTGCTGGCCATCGGTGCGCCCAGCGTCGCTTCCTACCTCAGGCTGATTCCCTCGCACTGGGCAGGGGCCTTCGCCTGCTGGGGGTTGGAGAACCGGGAGACGGCGCTGCGTCTGATCACCGGCCCGATCGGCAATCGAGACCGAGCCGCGAACCTCGAGGTCAAGTGCCTCGACGCGACAGCCAACCCGTACCTGGTCGTCGCCGGATTGCTCGCCGCCGGCCTGGCCGGTCTCGCCGAGCAGGCCGCCCTCCCCCCGCCGGTGAATGCGGACCCGGCAGCCCTCTCGCCGCAGGAGCGCACGGCGGCGGGCATTGCGCCGCTGCCGGCCTCTCTCGAGGAGGCGGTGGCGGCCTTCGAGAGGGAGCCCGCGATCCGGGCCGCCTTCGGCGTCGAACTCGCCACCACCATCATCCAACTGCGCCGCTACGAGATGGAGCTGTTCGCCGGATCCTCTCCCGAGGAGATCGCGGCGCGTACCCGCTGGAAGCACTGACCGCGAACTGGCCCGGCCGAGTGTCATCGACCTGAACGCCGGGACCGGTCAATCCCGGTGGATCGGTTCGCGGCCCTTCGGCTGATGGACGGGGTCGACCTTCGGCGCCTCGGGGATCGGCAGCGTCACCGGCTGATCGACGCCGATGGTGAACTCCTGCCCGTGGTGGCTGCTGGAGAACTCCTTGCCGTCGACGAGGTGGTAGGTCGCTGAGTCCTTACCGACGTTGACGGTGATCGCCCGTCCTTCGACCAGGATGCGGAAGGCCAACCGAGTCAGCTTGGGTGGCAGTCGCGGCGCGAAGGTCACTCGACCGTTGTAGTCGCGCATCCCCCCGAAGCCGCTGACCGCGACCGTCCAGGCACCGGCCAGGGCCGCGAGATGTAGTCCCTGCACGCTGTTGCCGTGCAGGTTGTAGAGGTCGGTGAAAATGGTCTCGGCCCAGTAGTCGTAGGCAAGGTCAAGGTGCCCGACCTCGGCTGCGACGACCGCCTGTTGAGCCGCCGACAGGGAGGAGTCTCGAACCGTCCGGGCCTCGTAGTAGGCGAAGTTGCGCACCTTCTGTTCCGGAGTGAACGCGTCGCCGCGTAGGTACATCGCCATCACCAGATCGGCCTGCTTGATGACCTGCTTGCGGTAGAGCTCGAAGTAGGGCGCATGCAACAGCAGCGGGTAGTGCTCGGCGGGCGTGCGCGCGAAGTCCCATTCGTCGTGCTCGGTGAAATCCTCGGACTGTTGGTGCACCTCGAGACGCTCGTCGTACGGGATCACGACAGCATCTGCTGCCCGGCACCACGATGCAACTTCGTCCGGATCCACATCGAGTCGGGCAGCTACGGCCTGCTGGCGGCTCACGGCAGCGGCGGCCTCGCGGAGATTACGCTGGGCCATCAGGTTGGTGAACGTGTTGTCGTCGGCGATCGCGGAATACTCATCCGGCCCGGTGACCCCGTCGATCCGGAACCCGTCGTCAGAGGCGAAGTGTCCCAAGGACATCCACAACCGGGCGGTCTCGATCAAGATCTCGGCCCCGTAGTCCCGATCAAACGCGGTATCCCCGGTGGCCCCGTAGTAGCGAGCGACCGCGTCGGCGATGTCGGCATTGATGTGGAAGGCCGCCGTCCCGGCCGGCCAGTAGCCCGAGCACTCGGCACCGTTGATCGTGCGCCAGGGGAACGCTGCTCCCTGTTGGCCCAGCAGGGTGGCCCGTTCCCGGGCTCGATCCAGCGTGGAATGCCGCCAGATCAGGGCGTCTCGCGCAGCCCACGGTGTGGTGTAGGTGAGGACCGGCAGGACATAGCTCTCGGTGTCCCAGAACGTGTGACCGTCATAACCCGGACCGGTGAGCCCCTTGGCCGGGATCGCCCGCCGTTCGGCCCGTACGGCGGATTGCAGGACGTGGAACATCGCCACCCGGACGGCCTGCTGCATCTCGTCGTCGCCCTCGATCTCCACATCGGCCCCGGCCCAGTGGTCGTCGAGAAACTTCCGCTGCTCATTGACCAGGACGTCCCACCCGGACAGCTTTGAGGTGGCCAGCGCTCCCTCGACCTGATCGCGGAGCGCGTGTGCTGAACGCCGACTGGACCAGCCATAGGCCAGGTACTTCACCAGCCGCAGCTTGGACCCCACCGGCAATCGCGCCGAGACGGTGAACCGGGCGACGTCGGTGTTGACGTCCAGGGACGTGCTCGAGCGGTCGGGAAGCTCCAGTTCATGGTCCATGCCCACCGCCATCCGCAGGCGGCTGCTCTGCGTGACATGGCCCAGCACTGCGCGGGTGTCCTTACCGGCGGAGAGTTCACCGATCAGCGGAGGAATCCGCGCCGCCGAGCGTGGGTCCGAGCTCGGTCCGTCCGCGGTGGTCTCGTTGGCCAGGAGATCGGACTGGATGGCGACATAGAGGTCACCGTCGGCATCGATCGGCTCGACCTCGTAGTAGATCGCGGCGATCGAGCGCCGTACCAGGGAGACCAGGCGCTGCGAGCGCACTCGCACCGATCGGCCGTTCGGCGAGCGCCATTCGGTGCAGCGGTGCAGGAGGCCGGTTCG
>JALZIL010000383.1 GCA_030860305.1 Actinomycetota bacterium | reverse complement strand
CTCGGTACCGGCGGCACGCGGGCGGCGGGAACAGCCCTGGCGGTTTCCACGCAAACCACCACGCCAGGTCAAGTTGACGCTTGACAGGTGTCAACAATGGCGTCATAGTGGCGTCATGACGACATCGCCGTACACCGAGTACCTCCGCCACCACTATGAGGCCAAACCGGCGCACAGCCGGGCAGGCCACCGCCAAACTGACCGGCTCCTCGCCCCGTGGCGCCGGCACCGTCCGTACAGCAGCCGGGTCTGCTACCCCGCCGCCGACCCACAGTCGCGCTGACATCATCGGTGGCGTCATAGTGACCAGCATGGATCTCACCCCGTACGTCGAGACGATGCGCTCCCACCTGCTCACGGCCGCCGCCATGGGTGATGAACAGGCCCGCGAGACGGCCCGCCGCCTCGCTGACGCGCTCGAACCGGGGGCCCGGTTGGCCCTGACCAACGCCCTGAGTGCCTTCGCCGCCGAGGTGACGGCCGCCTGGGGTGCGGGCAGTGTCGAGATCCGGATGCGTGGTGGGGAACCCGAGGTCGTCGTGACCACGGAGACCATCGCCTCCGCTGCCGCCGATGAGTCCTTCATCAACATCGAGGCCGACGGTGAGGCCGGAGCTGCTCGGGTGAGCCTGCGGATGCCCGAGGCGGTCAAATCCGCCGCGGAGACTCGGGCCAACGAATCGGCGCTGTCCCTCAACGCCTGGCTCACCCGCACCATCGCCGGCGCGCTGTCACGGGTACCCCCACCTCCCGGCTCGCCAGGGCCCCCGCCGCTTCCCGGACGCCGACTGTCCGGCTATCACCGTTCCTGACCTGCCGTCGCCGACACAACACCTGGAGTTCCTGATGACCTCGATGCCCGGATCTGCCGGCCCTGTCAATGCAATCACCCACCGCTTCAGCACGGCGAAGCCGCTCGACGTCTCGGTCCGTAACCAGGCCGGCACGGTGGAGATCACCGCGGCCGACGTCGCCGAGACGACCGTCGAGATCGTGCCCAACGACGCCAAGGGCGCAGAACTGGCCGAGCGCACTCGGGTCCAGCTCAGTGAAGACGCCGGACGTCTACGCATCGATGTGCCCGATCGCAGGATGCTGCGCCAACCGGCGCTGGAGATCATCGTCACCCTGCCCACCGGCTCGAGCCTCGACGTGCAAACCGCGACCGCGGATGTACAGACCCGCGGGGTGCTGGACAGTGCGACCGTCACCACGGCCAGCGGGGACGTCTCCTTGGCGCACGTGCGGGAGCGTCTGGAGGTCACGACAGCCAGCGGTGACATCCACGTCGGGCACGGCGACGGACCGGTTCAGATCCGTTCGGCCTCCGGCGACGTCCGGGTGGATGTCAGCGGCACCGAGGCGTCGGTGCAGACCGCCTCGGGAGCGGTCATGATCGGTCGGCTGTCCGGCGACCTCACCGCACGGTCAGCCTCCGGCGACGTTATCGTCGGTTCGGCGTCGGCAGGGTCGGTGCAGGCCAAGACGATGTCGGGCGACGTGATCATCGGAGTGGCTACCGGGTTGCTGCTGTGGCTGGACGTGTCAAGCCTGTCCGGGGACGTCGCTTCCGAACTCGGACCTGACGACTCCGTTGCCGGCCCGGGTGCAGAGGCTGGCGAACACGACAGCGGCCCGGACCTCAGGATCTCCGCTTCCACGATGAGTGGCGACGTCCTACTCCGCCGCGGACGCTAGAGCGCCACCCGCAGCGCCTCGGCCAGGTCGCCGCGGTCCCCGACCTCCACCCGGTCCAGGCCCATCCAGGCGGCCATGTTGGACAGCTCCATTGCCAACTGCTGACTCACCGATCCGACGTCGATCCGCCGCTCGCCGTGCGCCGACTGAACCCGGAGCACACCGGCCTGGCGGTCGGCTTTGAGGTCGACCCGGGCTACCAGCCGATCGCCGAGCAAGAACGGCAGAACGTAGTACCCGTGCTTGCGCGCGGCCGCTGGTGTGTAGATCTCGAGTCGGTAGTTGAAACCGAAGATGCGCTCGGTTCGCGGACGGGTCCAGATCAGGGAGTCGAAGGGCGACAACAGCGCGCGGGCCGACATTCGCCGGGGCAGCGCGGCTGCTGGGTCGAGATAGCCGGGCTCGTTCCACCCCTCGACTTCCACCGCAAGCAGCTGCCCGGATTCGAGGAGTTCGGTGACGGCCAGCTTGCTGGCCAGCGGCCCCAGCCGGAAGTAGTCGCGCAGGTCCCGTTCGGTGGCGATTCCGTGAGCCCGAGCAGCGGTGCGGATCAACACCCTGGTGGCTTCGTCCTTGCTCAGCGTGGGTGCGTTCCGGATCGCCCGCGGGATCACCCGATCCGTCAGGTCGTAGACGCGTTCGAACGCCTGCGTACGGCGCACTGCGCTGATGACTCCGGTATAGAACAGCCATTCGAGCGCCACTTTGCCCTCGTGCCAGTTCCACATCGTGCCCGGTCGTCGGGCCGCGTCCGGTCGGAGCACGGCCGCGGTCAGCGGTCCCTCGTCCCGCACTTGTCCTAAGACCTTCTCCACGAAGCCGGGACGCTCCCGCTGTAGGGCAACCATGCTGCCCCACGCCTGATCCGGGGCGTCCTCCATCCGCCAGCGCAGAGCGGGATAGAGCCGTATGTCCACATAGGACGCCTCATGTGCCCAGAACTCGAAGAGCTCCCGCCGCTTTTCGAACATCGAGTCGAGGACGGTCCGGTCGTAGGGTCCCAACCGACTGAACAGCGGTAGATAGTGCGAGCGGGACAGCACGTTGACCGAGTCGATCTGCAGGACCGCAATCCGGTCGACGACCCGTCGGAGGGTCCGGATGTCGACCCGACCTTTCGGCCGGCGATCGGCAAAGCCCTGCGCGGCCAGAGCGATGCGCCGCGCTCCCCCAGCGGTGACGCGGTCCATGACGGCGCAGACTACGACGAGGTCCTGACATCCTCGTTGCCGCTGTCAGGCTCTGGTCCTCGGCCATATGGGGGGACTGCCATCCGCGGCTGATGGGAGCCTCATCCACGGCCCGGACGATGGTTGCATGCCAGCACTCGCGCCCCAATCGGCCAAGCCCGGTCCTCGGCCGGAGGGCACGCCTGGTCGGCGGCTCCGCGGGCTACGGTCACCCGCCGTCTGGAGACCCGTCCTGACCCGTTGAGGCAGCTTGCGGGTCTGACAGTCCCCACGACCGGACCTCGTCCAAGAAGACGATGATCTCGGCCGGCGGACCGACCAGGGCCTGCGCCCGTCCGCGGACGGCAACCGCCCAGGGGGACCAGCCCGCGCCTTCACGTAGGCCATCAATCACCACCGCAGCCTTTTCTGAGGCGAGCACGTGCCGAAATCGGCTGGTGGCACTCACGTCGCGCCCACCCAGCACGATGACGTTGCGCGTCGGGTCGAATGACCAGCCGCAGGGCACCACGTGTGGCATCCCGTCGCGCCCCACCGTGGCGACTCGGGCCAGCACCCGAGGTGGGTGCTCGAGGAAAGCTCTCTCGACTTGACTCAGCTCGGCGCCTGTGCGAACCATCGCCTTCACCACCGTGATCCGGCTGGCTCAGAAGGGTTGGCCCGCCACAGGGCGACGAACCAGATCGCGCCGGTGAGTATGTGCATCGTCGCGAGTGCCACCGTGGTCACGGGCTCGGCTTCGGCCTGCATGATCGGTGTGCTGGCCGACAGGACTCCGACTGCGCCTCCTGCGACAGCAAGCCGCCGCGAGGCAGCAGGCCCCCATCGCCGGGTCAGGGTGAAGGCCAACCCACCCAAGGTCAGGGCGACCAGCGTCGTAAGCACCACGTGAACTGGTGTGATCGTGATCGCCTGCCCGCTCATCCCTACTCGATAGTCGGCATTTGCGGCCAGCCCGATGAGCCAGACAGCAAGATTGACCATCACGGTGGTTACTGCGACAACCAGGACCGGGCGCAGCCTAGTTCGCGGGCTACCCGTCTTCCTCTCAATTGCCATCATCATAATTGACCTCCTCAATGGTTGATGTACTCAAGCTCCTCCAGGATGGCGGGCGTTAGTTGAGGTTGTCAATACTTGAGTTAATCGATATTCTCCAAGCATGGTCCACGACACCGGACAAGAGACGTTGGTCGAGGCACATGAACTCAGCCGACGAATGCTGCAGGTCGCCGACCTGACCCGGTCCGTATTCGGCGCTCTGGCCGCCGAGTTCGACCTCACCGCAGTTCAGGCGCGCGCCGTCCTGCGCATGTACGAGCCGACGCCCATGCGCGCGTTGGCCGAGCATCTGTCCTGTGACGCGTCCAACGTCACCGGCATCGCTGACCGCCTCGAGCAGCGGGGGTTCGCCGAACGGGTCGTCGGATCGGATCGCCGCGTCATCCTGTTGCAACTGACCGACCGCGGGAGGAGAACCCGCTGGGCGCTCGCGGAACGAGTGGGGGCCGGATCGGTCGTCACGGCGAAGCTGTCACCGACAGAGCGGCGACACCTGGGCAGGTTGCTGGACAAGATGCTTGGCTAGTGACTCTGAGCTTGTCACGCCCAGATCTGGCTGGAAACAAGGGGCGGTTAGAACGGTCTGTCAGGCTGGACGGATGGCCGATGTGAACGTGCGCCCGGCGCGTACCCAGGAGGCCGGTGAGGTGGCCCGGATCCAGCGGGTGAGTTGGGCTCGGGCGGGAACGTCGGTCGTCCCGGCCTCGGTCTTGGATCGCCTGGTCGGCGACGGGGTGGTCTCCCGGTGGGCGGCCACCATCGACACGCCACC
Source organism: Actinomycetota bacterium (assembly GCA_030860305.1). The sequence goes on along the minus strand of JALZIL010000383.1, from coordinate 6,535 downwards.
GTCCCCCGGTCATCACGTGCTCGTGGCGCGTGAGCAAGAAACGATCGTCGGGATGGTCGCCTTCGGGCCTGCGGAGTCCGAGGATGCTCTCATTGAGGGTCATGACGACGGCCCGACCGGTGAGATCGCGACCCTGCTGGTCGAGCCGCGTTGGGGCAGACGCGGACACGGGAGCCGGCTTCTGGCGGCCACCGTCGACATCGCCCGGACCGACGGGGTGGCTCAGCTGATCACCTGGGTGCCGGAGAACGACATGAGCGCGCGTACCTTCTTCGGCTCCGCCGGCTGGCAGGAGGCGGGATTGATCCGGACTTTGGACGCCGACGGGACACCGCTACGCGAAGTGTGCCTGCACACCTCGATCGAGGAGAATGTCACCGGGCCGGCGGGCACGTCATCGGGGAGCCCGGCATGAGCTTCCCCGGCTTTCCCGAACGCGCCGTGGTCTTCTACGAGGGCCTCGAGGCGGACAACTCCAAGAGCTATTGGACCGATCACCGAGCTGTCTACGACGAGTGCGTCAAGGCCCCGATGGAGGCGCTGCTTGCCGAGCTCGCCGCGGAGTTCGGGGAGGCCAAGTTCTTCCGCCCGTACCGCGACGTCCGCTATGCCAAGGACAAGACGCCGTATAAGACCCATGCCGGAGCTGTGATCCACAGGACCGGTGGTGGCGGCCTGTACGTGCAGATCTCCGCTGCCGGGCTGCTGCTGGCTGGTGGCGCCTGGCATCTGGAGTCCGACCAAGTACACAGGATGCGCCGGGCGATCGCCGACGATCACCTCGGGCGGGCGCTGGAAGACGAGCTGTCCGGGCTGCGCAAGGCGGGGTGGGTGATCGGCGGCAACCCGATCAAGACCCGTCCGCAGGGTTATGACCGGGACCATCCAAGGCTGGAGCTGCTGCGATTCCGCGCATTGAGCACCCACCGGGACTATGGGGACCAGCCGTGGCTGGCCTCCCGCGATGCCCTCTCTCGGGTACGCCGAGGCTGGCGCCGACTGGCTCCGCTCAACGACTGGATCGCCACGCACCTGACGCCGAGCACAGAACGTGCACGCTAGCCGGGCCAGCTGATAGCAGCACCCCGGCCGATGACGCGCACGTGCGCCGCCTGGCCACGTGGACCGGCGGCGTACGGCGCCTGGTGTCAGAGCCCGGACAGGGCCTGACGTAGGGCAAGGGCTGCAGCTGCGCTGGCGGTGTAATCACCTGACTCGGCCGCTGCGCGAAGGTCGGTCAGGACGCCGTCGATGCTGGTTACGGCGTTTTCCTGAATCGCGTGGGAGATCCGGTTCCACACTGCCTCGAGGTGGGTGGCATCCCCGGTGAGGAAGCCCTGCTGCTCGGCGGCTGCGTCGAGGAGGACCTGGCGGGCCAGAATGTCCATTCGTCCGACGTCCACGGTTGCCGGCGGCGCGTGGCGCAGACGCAGGTCGGTCATTACGTAGGCGAGGTCGTTCGCGGCCTGCTGGGTGACGGCGGCTTCCTGGGTGGCCGCGGCCGACGTCAGCGCTTCCAGAGCGACATCCATCCCATCGGCGGTCAACGGCGGCACTCCGGTGTCTCGGTAGCTGGCCCATGCCGTCGTCAGGGAGTGCAACAGCGCCGCGACCGCAGCCCAGTCAGCTGCTCCAGCCGCGGTGTAGACGTCCGCACTGACTGTGGCCAACTGGTCGAGCTCGGCCGGGGGTTTGCCACCAACGGCATCCAGCGGAACCCCGACGGAGACGTGCACGAGTTCGCTCTCCGACACCACCTGCGCCTTGAACTCCCCATACCCGGGCGCGAAGATCTTGTCCTCGAGCACTCCGTCCATCAGCAGTTCCTCGACGAGCAGCGCCCCGGAGATGGGACCTTGCGGCCCGTCGACGGTGTCAGTGATCGACTTGACGGTCACCTCTTCGAAGACGAAGCCGGGGATGTTCTCCGGCCGGTACACGTCACCCACCTGCGGGTCCGCCGGCATGAGCATTCCGGGCGGGCCGTCCTTGCCGGCCAGCCATGTCCCGTCGGTGTTGTCCAGCACGCCGTCGATGTAGTTCTGCACGTCCTCCCCGAAGTACCACACCGAGCCGTCGTCGGCCTGCGCGAAAAAGTCCCGGGCGACCTCGAGGATCCGGCCGTCACCGTACGCGGCGAATTGCGAGACCAGGGTGTCGATCTGCTGGCCCTCCCACTCGATCGTCTTGATCTCGGGCAGCAGGGTGATCTCATGCCGCAGCGCCACATCCCCTTCGGTCCCGACCTGTACGACCTGGGTGAGTTCGCTGATCGGGAACAGCGGATTGGTGATGGTCGTCGGGTCGGAGAAGGTCGGCATGTCCAGGTCGATCCGTGCGCTGTCCGGAGCGGTCTGCAAGGTCGACTCGGGGGTTGCGCTGGTTCCGGCGGGCGAGTTGCCGTTGCCGCAACCGGACAGCAGGAGAACGCCGGCCAGGGCCAAGCCGACGAATGGCCGTCCGAGGGAGATGGTATGCGGTGGAGACGTTGTTGGGTGTTGGCTGAGCATGCCGGGCATGGTCGTGTCCCTCCTGCGGCGCCGGGCGTGTCCAGCGCGATGCAGGAACCATGCGGTCGGTGACCTGAACATCCGCTGAAGGTCACTCCTGGCCCGTTCAGCCTGGGCTCAGGCGGTCTGACGCCGCGTCTCGGCCGACCTGCTCTACCGCACTCCAGCGCCGCAGTCAGGAGTCCAGAAGGGGGTCGAGACCAACGGTGAGCCCGGGGTGCGCGGCTACGTTGCGAACCGCGAGCAGCACACCGGGCATGAACGAGTTCCGGTTGAGGGTGTCGTGCCGGATCGTCATCGTCTCGCCCTCGGTGCCGAACAGGATCTGCTGATGGGCCAGCAGGCCTGACATCCGTACGGAATGGATCCGTACCCCGTTGTCGTCCACCCCGCGCGCACCCATGTCCTCCTGGCGGGTGGCATCGGGCATCTCGGCCAGTCCGGCACCACGCCGGGTCTCGGCGATCAACCTCGCCGTGCGGTGCGCGGTCCCACTCGGGGCGTCGATCTTCTGCGGATGATGCATCTCGATGACTTCGGCGGAGTCGAAATACCGCGCGGCAAGGGCGGCGAAACGCATGGACAGCACCGCGCCGATCGCGAAATTCGGGGCGATCAACACGGCGAGGTCCGGCTTGGGCTCCAGCCATTGGCGAACCGTTTCGATCTTCTCGTCGTCGAACCCGGACGTACCCACGACGCAGTGGATGTTCTGGTCGATGCAGAACCGAATGTTGTCCATCACGACGTCCGGACCGGTGAAGTCGACGACGACGTCAGCAGCTGCGTCGGAGACGTTGAACAGCCAGTCTCCGGCGTCCACGTTTGCCACCAGCTCCAGGTCCGGAGCCTCGTTCACTGCTTGACAGACCTGCGCGCCCATCCGCCCGCGACCGCCGAGTACGCCGACCCTGATCAATTCGCCCAACGGCTCAGTCATTTGCGCCCCGATCTGGCTCATGGGCTGCACCATAGTCGGGTGACCCCACCGCTCACGGTGCTCCTCGCGCCGGACAAGTTCAAAGGTTGTCTGGCTGCGATCGACGTCTGCAAGGAACTCCGAACCGGCCTGCTGGCCGGTGCCTTCCCGGTCGAGGTCGTGCTCCGGCCGATGGCCGACGGAGGCGAGGGAACTCTGGACGCAGCGCTGTTGGCAGGCTTCGAGACCCACACCGTTGCTGCCGCGGATCCGCTCGGCCGGCCGCGGACGGCCAGGATCGGGGTCCGCGGCTCGACTGCGCTGATCGAGCTGGCGGAGATCTGCGGACTGGCTCTCTTGACCGGCGACACGAAGGATCCGATGCGCGCCACGACGTACGGCGTCGGCATGGCGATGAAGGCGGCAGTCGAGTGGGGCCACCGACGACTGGTCGTCGGAATCGGTGGCAGCGCTTCCACCGATGGCGGCATCGGCGCGGCCACTGCGCTAGGCGCCCGCATCCTGGATCACAACGGGCAACCCGTGCGGCCGGGCGGTGCGGGTCTTGACGACGTTGCCTCCATCGACCTCGGGCCGATGTCGGCTCTACTCGACGGGATCAGCCTCACTGTGGCTACCGACGTCAGTTCCCCGTTGCATGGCCAGGTCGGCGCTGCGCGGGTCTTCGCGGCGCAGAAGGGTGCCTCGCCGGATCAAGTCCGCGACTTGGACGCGGGCCTGCGCAACTGGTCAGCCCGGTTGTTGGCGACGACTGGCATCGACGTGTCCGCACTGTCCGGAGGAGGGGCAGCGGGGGGCTTCGCCGCGCCGTTCCTTGCCACGGGCTCGGCCCGGATCGCCTCAGGCGCCCGGTTGGTGCTGGATCTCACCGATACCCGACCAGCTATCGCCGCGGCGACTGTCGTGGTCACCGGTGAAGGCCGATGGGATACCCAGACTGCGGCCGGCAAGGCACCGCACGCCGTCCTCGACGCCGCACGGAAGGCGGACACGCCGGTGATTGCGGTTGCCGGCAGTTTCGCGGCCGACGCGGATCTGACCGGTGTGCTGGCCTCGTACTCCCTGACCGAGCTGGCCCGCCCGGATCGAGACCCGGTACGGGATGTGCGAGCCCTGCTGCGCGAGACCGGCAGCCGGATCGCCAGTCAATTCTGTTGAGGTCCTTTCGCAGGGCTATCGCGATGAGTGCTGAAATGTGGGGTCAGGCCGCGACGAACCTGGCGAAGTCGTGATCGGCGAAGGGTCCGACCACCGACAGGCACAACGGACCGGCAAGGACTTCCGAGGCGATGTCGGCGACGTCCTGGACGCTGACCGCAGCTACGTCCTCGAGCACTTGGGGGACGCTCCGGTACTCCCCGAAGCTGAGCTCCGCCTTGGCGATCCGGCTCATCCGCGATCCGGTGTCCTCCATGCCCAGCACCATGCCGCCGCGTAACTGACCCTTGGCACGGCCGACCTCTTCGGCCGACAACCCTTTCACCGCAATGCGATCGAGCTCCTCGCGAATGAGGCTCAGCACTTCGTCGACATTGCGCGGGGCGCATCCGGCGTAGACGTTGTACGAGCCGACCCCCGCGTAGTGCGAGACCGAGGACCCGACGCTGTAGGCCAGCCCGCGTTTCTCCCGGATCTCCTGGAATAGCCGGGAACTCATCCCACCGCCGAGTGCCGTGTTGAGCACGCTCAGCGCATACCTGCGCTCGTCGTGCCGTCCCGGTGTGAAGCCGCCGAGCAGGATGTGGGCCTGCTCGGTCGGCCGGTCGATCAGGGCGACCTGCTGTGCCGGAGACGTCCGCCCTTTCTCGCCCTGGCGAATCGGGTCCGGGTCTACGTCAATGGTCAGCTGATCGGCAAAGGCCTTGCGGACCAGTCGCAGAACGTCCGCGTGATCGACAGCACCGGCTGCCGCGACGACCATCGACTGCGATCGATAGCGGCGTCGGTAGTAGCCAGCGATCTGCGTGCGGCTCAGGTCAGTGATCGACTGGGTGCTGCCGAGTACCGGGCGACCGAGGGGGGCGTCACCGAAGAGTGCCCCGCTGAAGAGGTCGTAGACCGCATCCCCGGGCTCGTCGTCGCGCATAGCGATCTCTTCGTGGATGACGCCACGCTCGTTGTCCACGTCGGCGCCTCGAATGATGGCGCTGGTGACCAGGTCTCCAACCACATCGACGGCCAGCGGCAGATCACTGGCCAGGACCGTCGCGTAGTAGCAGGTGTGCTCCTTGGCCGTGAACGCGTTCAGCTCACCACCCACGGCGTCCAGTTCCGAGGCGATCTGCAGCGCACTGCGGCGACGGGTGCCCTTGAACAACAAATGTTCCAGATAGTGCGAGGCGCCGGCCAACGGCGCTGTCTCGTCAGCGGATCCGACCCCGACCCAGATGCCCAGTGATGCTGAGAGCATCGACGGCATCGACTCGGTGATCACCCGCAGTCCTCCCGGCAGGACCGTCCGGCGGACGATGCCGCCGGACGAGTCCTGATCGAGGGTACGAGTACTGGCGCGCTTGCGATTTCTAGGAGCCTTGTGCGCTGCGCGCACCGGTCGGTCCGCTCCTCGCTCGCTGGCGCTCGCTGCGATGCTCCCGACCTCTCGGCTCGTCCCGGTCCCCACGCGACTGGTCAGTTCAGACGCTGGCGGACGCGGTGTCGGCAGGCACTGACTCAGGCGAGCCGTTGCCGCTTGCGCCGTTGTCGCTGCCGGCGTTGTCCGCGACCGGGCCGAGGCTGATCTTGCCGCGGGCGTCGATCTCGAGGATCTCGACCTGCAGCTTGTCGCCCACGTTGACCACGTCCTCGACCTTCCCGATCCGCTTGCCGCCGCCCAGCTTGCTGATGTGCACCAGCCCGTCCCGTCCGGGCAGCAGCGAGACGAACGCGCCGAAGGTCGTGGTCTTGACGACCGTACCCAGGAAACGCTCTCCCACCTTGGGCATCTGCGGGTTGGCGATGGCGTTGATCCGATCCACCGCCGCCTGGGCGGACGGGCCATCGGTGGCGCCGACGTAGATCGTGCCGTCGTCCTCGATGGTGATGTCCGCGCCGGTCTCGTCCTGGATCGCGTTGATCATCTGACCCT
>JALZIL010000379.1 GCA_030860305.1 Actinomycetota bacterium | reverse complement strand
GATCGCCTCCACCCGCCGGGACATGCCCCTGGTCGTTGGCATACCGACCCGCCACCCCGCTCCTGGCCCGCTGTCGGGCCGGCTGATCGCGGCCTGCCTGCATCTCACTCCAGAGACCGTCGTTCTCGTCGAGGCGCTGCGGGGCCTCGGTGCGCGCGTGCGACTCTGCGCCGCTAACCCACTGTCTACTCAGGACGGTGTCGCTGCCCATCTACGTCGGATGCCGGGCGTCGAAATCGTTCTGGGCTCTGCCGACTGGGACGGCTACCGGTGGGCGGTCGACGCGGTCGCCGCGCAGGGTGCCGATCTGGTGATCGACGACGGGGCCGACCTCATCTTGGCCATCGTGGCCAATCCGGCGGACGGGACCCGGCGGTTGATGGGAGCCTGCGAGAACACATCCACCGGAGTGCTCAGACTGCAGACCGCCCAGGAGGCAGGTGGTCTCACAGCCCCGGTCTTCGCGATCACGAGGAGCGCTGCCAAACGTCTCTACGACGACCTGCACGGAACCGGTCAGTCCGTCCTGGACGCGCTGCTGCGGACGACGAACCTGCTGCTGGCCGGCCGAGTGGCCGTCGTCGCCGGGTACGGCACCTGCGGGCGCGGGATCGCCACCCGACTCCGGGCCCTCGGCGCGCGGGTCGTGGTGACTGAGATCTCCCCGCAGGCAGCGCTCGATGCGAGTCTGGACGGACTTGCCGTGCGGCCGATGATCGAGGCCATCCGTGACGCTGATCTGGTGGTCACCGCCACCGGCAGTCGCGACGTGGTGACCGAGCAGCACCTGATCCAGGCCAAGAACGGCGTGATCTTGGCCAACGCCGGACATTTCGACGTCGAGATCGACGCCGAGTGGCTGCGCAAGTCCGGGCCGAGCAAGCCCGTACGTCCCGGCCTGGAGTCCTACTCACTGCCCAGCGGGCAGGAAGTTCTGCTGGTCGCAGAGGGCCGCGTGGTGAATCTTGCCGCGGCGCAGGGGCACCCTTCGGCCGTCATGGACGTCACCTTTGCCACCATTGCCCTCTGCCTCCTCGAACTCGGCGCCGCCCAAACAACAACTGTCGAACACACTGGAAGACAAGGCCATCCAGCCGGAGTGCACAGCGTTCCCGAGCACATCGACACGACCGTTGCTCGACTTGCGCTGGGACAGGCGGGGGTCCGTCTCGACATTGCGACCACCGCTCAGCAGGAGTACTTGCGGACGTGGGGCGGCCCGGCGCGCGGCGCGTCGGCCGGCGATCACGCAGAATAGACGACATGGTTGGTGCACGCTCCAGGGTCCTCGTCGTCGACGACGACCCGTCCCTGGCTGAAATGCTGGGAATAGTCCTGCGTGCCGAAGGTCTGGAGCCCGCCTTCGTGGCCGATGGTGGACGGGCGGTCTCGGCCTTTCGCGAGGTCCGGCCCGACCTCGTCCTGTTGGACCTCATGCTGCCTGGGGCAGACGGCATGCAGATCTGTCGTGAGATCCGACAGGAGTCACTGGTGCCGATCATCATGCTCACTGCCAAGGCCGACACAGTGGATGTGGTCAGGGGCTTGGAAGCCGGCGCCGACGACTACGTCGTGAAGCCATTCAAGCCGATCGAACTAGTCGCGCGGATCAGGGCGCAGATGCGCCGTACCGACACCGACCATCCGGAGACCCTCGCCATCGGTGAGGTGAGCATCGACGTTGCGGGCCACCAAGTTCACCGCGACGGAACTCCGATCCTGCTCACCCCGCTGGAGTTCGACCTGCTGGTAGCCCTGGCTCGTAAGCCGCGCCAGGTCTTCACCCGTGAACACCTGCTCGAACAGGTGTGGGGTTATCGGCACGCGGCTGACACCAGGCTGGTCAACGTGCATGTGCAGCGGCTGCGATCCAAGGTCGAGATCGACCCGGAGCACCCTGAGGTCGTCCTGACCGTACGGGGAGTCGGCTACAAGGCCGGGCCCCCGTAATCCCGCGGCCCAAACGCCCATGACTTCGTCCAGGCTCAGTGGCTCGCGAACCCGCCTCCAGGGTGTGTTGCGCGAATTGCGGCTGCGCGCGCGAATCGCCGGACGGGCCGCCTGGCGGCATTACCGACGCTCGTTGCAGCTGCGGGTGGCCATCATCACGATGGCAGTGGCCGGCGCTGCGGTCATCATCATCTCGGTCATCCTGTTCGACCAGATCCGGACCCAGCAACTGGCGGCGAAGAAGGACGCGGCCGTCTCGCAGGCCGACGTCGGCGTGCAGTACGCGCGTAACCAGGTCGTGGCCGTCCCTACCGGGGACCCGCGTTCCATTCGGGAGACGTTGCAGCGCACGGTCGATGAGTTGCGGACCCGTGGTGGAAGCGCCGGACAGTTCGCCATCGTGATGATCAACCGGGACACCCCCACCCCGTTGACCCAGCCGTCCTTCGCCGGGCTGACGCCGGCCTTGCCCGCCGATCTGATCGCAACAGTGGGCGCGGGCACCCAGGCCCGTCAATACGCGGTCATGCCGACCGAAGGTGGACCAGCCGTTCCCTCGCTGGTCGTCGGCGCTCCGGTACCCAGCCAAGCCGGCTCCTACGAGCTCTACTACGTCTTTCCGCTCGACCAGGAGCAGCGCAGTCTCGAGGCGATTCGGAGCACCGTCGTGGTCTCCGGCATCGGCCTGGTCGTCCTGGTCGCGGGAATCGGCACTCTGGTTACCCGGCTGGTGGTCAGACCGGTTCGGCTGGCCGCGAAGACTGCCGAACAACTGGCCTTCGGGCAACTGGAGCGGCGACTGCCGATCCGCGGCGAGGACGACCTGGCCCGGCTCGCCGGGTCCTTCAACCGGATGGCGGCCAGCCTGCAGAGACAGATCACCCAGTTGGAAGACCTGTCCCGGTTGCAGCAGCGGTTCACCAGCGACGACTCTCACGAGCTGCGAACGCCACTGACCACGGTGCGGATGGCCGCTGACATCCTGCACAGCGCCCGCGCCGACTTCGCACCCGACGTCGCCCGCTCGGCCGAACTCCTGCAGACCGAACTCGGCAGGTTCGAGGCGCTGCTGACCGACCTGTTGGAGATCAGCCGTTATGACGCAGGTGCGGCCAGCCTGGTCGCCGAACCGACCGAACTCGGACCGCTCGTCCAAGGGGTCCTCGCCACCACCGAGGCGTTGGCCCAGCGGCGTGCGGCAACCGTCATGCTGAGACTCCCTGACGAACCGGTGATCGCCGAGATCGACTCACGGCGCATCGAGCGGATCCTGCGCAACCTCGTCCTCAACGCGATCAACCACGGCGATGGCGGACTCATCGAGGTGACCCTGGCCGGTAACGACGTCGCGGCCGCAGTCACGGTTCGCGATCACGGCCCGGGCATGAACGCCGAGGAGACCTCCAGGGTCTTCGACCGCTTCTGGCGAGCCGATCCGGCACGCAGTCGGCTCGGCGGCGGCACCGGACTGGGACTGTCCATCAGCCGGGAGGACGCCCGGCTGCACAATGGTTGGTTGCAGGCCTGGGGCCGTCCCGGCGACGGCGCGCAGTTCCGACTCACCCTCCCACTAGTCCAGGGAGTGGAGCTAGAAGGCTCGCCGCTTCCCCTCGAGCCGGGAGCCGAGACGATCCATCCTTACGACGTCGTCGCCGCTCCGGCCGGGACCAGACCGTGACCGGCCGTTTACCGGTGGTGCGACTGGGCGTCTCGGCCGCCATTCTCGGGTTGGTCATAAGCGGGTGCTCGACCGTCCCGACCACCTCCGCGCCAGTGGCGATCACCCAGGTCAGTGGTGGCGTGGACGAGCCGATCGGAGTCGAGCCGCTCTCGCCTGAGCCGGGCGCGAGTCCCGAGGAAATCGTCCGCGGCTTCATCGAATCCTCGGCCAGCACCGTGCAGGGCCGTCCAGTCTCCAGGGAGTACCTGACCGCCGCCCGAGCTGAGACCTGGGACGACACCGCCAGCATCACGGTGATCGAGCCGGAACTCTCGGCCGTCACCTCCGGTCCGGAGAACGTCGTACGAGTGACCGGTCAACTGGTCGGCAGCGTCGATCGAGCCGGCATCTTCACTCCGGACATCGAAGCCTTCGCGATCGACCTGCCGATGGTCCTGGAGAACGACCAGTGGCGGATCTCCGAACCGCGTGCCGGCATCTACATCACCCGTACCGACTTCGCCCGTGCCTACGAGCAACGCGACATCTACTTTCTGGACGCAACCAGCCGGTTCGTCGTACCCGACCCGAGGTTCTTTGTACGGGGTGGCCGGGCGCAGTCCACCCAACTGGTCGAGCGGCTGCTGGCCGGCCCGAGCCTGTGGCTGAGTCCGGCCGTGGTGAATCAGCTCGCGGACATGCAACTGGTCAGCAACGTGCTGGTGACTGGCCGTAGGGCACTCGTGGAGTTGACGCAGGACGCTGAGCGCAGCAACGAGGACCTCGAGGGGCTGTCCGCGCAACTGGCCTACACGCTGCTCGGTCAGCTCTCCATCCAGAGCTTGGAGGTGACCGTCAACGGCACTGCCCTGCAGCTACCCGGCGTCGAGCCGGTCCAAGAGCTCTCCGATTGGCTGAGCTTCAACCCCGATGCCGGCGCCGTACCCGGAGTGGGCCACTACATCGACGCGGGCGGCGTACGGACCCAGGACGGAAATCCCATCCCGGGCCCTGCCGGTACGCCGACCTACGGCCTGACCAACGCCGCGGTCTCGATCGACGACAGCACCGGCGAACCGCTGTCGCTGGCCGGAGTTGCGGTCAGCGGGCAGTCCTCGACGCTGTACGTCGGGCCCTACGGCGGCGAGCTCATCGAGGTGCTGCCCGGCTCTCGGCTGACCGCCCCGACCTGGAGCGCGGTGACCGAGGAGGTCTGGACGGTCGCCAACGGCAGCGATGTCTTCCGGATCCCGACTGGCGCTGCGGGCCGGCCCGTCCCGGCTCCGGAACTGGCCGGTACCGGTGCCGTACGGGCGTTCCACTTGTCCCGGGACGGCGCGCGGGCGGCGCTGATCATCGAGACCGCAGCCGGGCCGGCCCTGTTCATCGCCCGCATCGAGCGCACCCAGGACACCGTCACGGTCCGGGCACCCCTCGCGATCGCGTCCAGCCTGACCGGCGTCAAGGATGTGTCCTGGGAGTCGACCGGCAGCCTGATCGTCCTGGCCATCGAGCCCGGTGGTGACCAGATCGTCCCGTACACGATCGGGGTGGACGGCTGGGGGATCACCGAACTCACCACCGATGGCCTTCCCGGAGAACCTGACGCGGTGGCCGCCGCCCCCAACCGGGCGTCACTGGTCTCGGCCGGTGGCACCGTCTGGCAGTTCACCCTCGAGGTCTGGGCGGTGCTGATCAGAGGCCAGGCGCCGCTGCCCGGTACCGCGCCGTTCTATCCCAGCTGAACCGCTGCTCGCGCCGTCGCCTCGCCGTGTCCGCTGACCCC
>JALZIL010000334.1 GCA_030860305.1 Actinomycetota bacterium | reverse complement strand
CGCGGGACGCTCACTCTCCTCCAGACCGGAGAAGGGGTCGCTGATCCGCTCGACGTTGCCCAGATACCGGTCGGTGAGAAGCCACAGGACACCGAATGCGCCCAGTCCCAGCACAAGGCCGGAGATCAGCACGATGATGAGCACCCGCCGCCACGGACTGCGTCGTCGGGAAGCTCCGCTCTGCTCGGTTGGCTGGGTCCCGTTGCGGTCCGGTCCCTCGGCCCATTGATCATCTGGGTCGCTGCTGGGCGAGAACTCGGCCATCGGGTCGGAGTCGAATCGGCTCCCACCCTCGTCGGCGCCGTGACGGGGACTCACGGGAGGAAGCCAAGCCTTGCCACCCAGGACTCCTTCGATCTAGCGGACTGCCCGCACCGGTGACTCGTGTCCCGTGCTCTTCTGATTGATGCAGTCGTCTCCGGGGTCCGGATCGGGTCACGACGGCATCGGCAGCCTCGCCCGACAGTCTAATCTGTAGGGGAAGCGGGGTATCGGTCTGTCGAAGGCACGACGAATCGGCCGTCTCGCAGCACTCACCCCGTACCCGCTTTTCGACAGGAGGCAGCCCGTGGGCGTCCGTAGCGCCACGAGCCCGCGCACCGGTCCGGCCAGAGTGCTGGTCACTCTGGCAGTGACTCTGATTCTCAGCGCTTCGGGCGTATGGGCGCCTGCTCCGGCCGCAGCTGCGCGGGTCACCGAGACGGAGCTGCGGGTCGACTCGGGCTCCGGAGCCGATGCCGTCGAACTCGACACCTCACTGTTCATCCCGGACGGCGCTGAGTCCCAGCCGGCGCCGGCGATCATCGTCGCGCACGGTTTCGGCGGCGGAAAGAACAGCGTTCAAGGTGTCGCCAGCAAGTTGGCCGAGAACGGTTACGTCGCCCTGACCTACACCGCTCGGGGTTTCGGTGAGAGCACCGGCGAGATCTCGATCGACGCGCCGGACTATGAGATCGCTGACGCGCGAACAATGATCGACCTGCTCGCCGATCGTCCCGAGGTCCTGCAGGACTCCGAGGGAGACCCACGAGTCGGCATGTACGGCCGGTCCTACGGTGGCGCGCTTGCCCTGCTCACTGCTGGCTACGACGAGCGGGTAGATGTCATCTCTCCCGGGTCGACCTGGAACAGCCTCGTCTCAGCGATGTTTCCGAATGACGCGGGCGCCCCGCCCGCGCTGACCCCGGCCGCGGACCCGCCGCCGAGCGAGGATGGCGTCTTCAAGCGATCTTGGGCCGAAATCTTCGTCGAGGCCGGCGGGGGCGTGCTGCCCGCACCCGGGGAACCCGCCTCGAGCATGGAGTGCGGCAACTTCCGCGCGGAGCTGTGTTCGGCACTCGGGGAGTCCGCGGCCGAAGGTGCGCTGACCCCGGAGCTGCAGCAGCTGATGGAGGCCTCCAGCCCAGCCTCGGTGCTCGACCGGATCACCGCCCCCACACTGCTTGTCCAAGGCGAAGGCGACACCCTGTTCCCGCTGTCCGAGGCCGATGCCAACGCCCGGGGAATCGCGGCGAACGGCACCCCGGTGAAGATGATCTGGTACAGCGGCGGCCACGGGGGCCAGACCACGAAGGGCGACACCCGGCTGCAACTCCAGGAGCTCAGTGCCTGGTTCGACTACTACCTGCGCGGTGAGGGTGACCAGCCGGACAACAACTTCACCTACTCGCTCTTCCAAGGCGACGGCACCGCCCGCACCGGCACCCCGCCGGTCCAAGAATCCGTCGATGCCTACCCCGGGCTGGGTGGTGGAGGCGCTGGGGTAGCACGTACCGACGTGGCGCTGACCGGCGACCCCCAAGACATCCTCAGCCCGTCAGGCGGTACGCCGGCGGCCTTGTCCGCGCTGCCGCCCGGATTAGAACTCGACGAGGAGAATCCTCGCTCGGACGAGAATCCCATGGACATCCCAGGTCAGACCGCGGTCTTCGAGAGCGCCGCGTTCGAGTCGGACATGCAGGTGCTCGGCGCACCGGTGATCGACGTCCAGATCGCCTCGTCCACCGGTGACGCGGTGGTCTTCGGCAAGGTCTACGACGTCGGCCCCGATGGAACCGCCAGCCTGCTACGGGGCCTGGTCGCGCCGATCAGGCTCACCGGGCTGGCGGAGTCCCTGGACGCAGCTGAGCCGGTCACTCTGACGTTGCCCGCCATCGCCCATGTCTTCCCGGCCGGGCACCGGATGCAGGTCGCCCTGGCAAGCACCGATCAGGTCTACGAACTCCCGACCGACGAACGGACCTATCAGGTCATGCTGTCCTCCGGCACGGTCGGCGTGCCACAGGGCGACGGTGTGGTGGTGGCCAGCAGCGGCAACGGCAAGGGTGGTGCCCCACCGGTCCGCCTCTTCATCATCATCGGCGTAGCCGTGCTGGTCGTCATCGCGATCGCAGCCGGGATCGTGACCCTGCGCCGCAAGCGCCGAGGAACGCCTAGCTGGTCATAGCTGGGGAGTCATCAACCTCGCTCGACCACTGGGCGACTGGTCGCCGGGATGAACAGGCCGCGCCGGCTTGATGTACCGACCTACGTACCGCGCCGGCTGCGTACGCCGGACTGAGCGACCTCGACGGGCGGCTGCTGGACTTGTGCCCCGCTGCCCTGGGCCGCTCTGCCGTTGCCAGATCCGCCCGGTGACGGCCACTGCGCATCGCCCGGACGCACTGGGGGCATGGCCGGGGAGGTATCCGCATTGCGTTCGGAGGTCGTCTGCCCACGACTGGGCTTGCCGCGCTTGACGGAGCTGAAGTCGAGCTCTTCTCGGGGGTTTGGGTCTGCCTCGTACGCGTACCCGTACCCGTACCCGTACCCGTACCCCCCGCCGCCGCCCTTGCGGGAGACCATGTTCAGCACCGTCCCCACGACTCGCGCATCGATCCCGTGCAGGATGTCGGCTGCGGCCCGGAGTTGGTCCCGCCTGGTCGAGCCGTAGCGAGTCACGATCACCGCTCCATCAGCGAGCACGGCGAGCACGGCCGCGTCGGTGACCGGCAGGAGCGGCGGCGCGTCGATGATGACGTAGTCGTGCGATTTGCGCAGCGTGGTGAGCAGCTCACCCATGTGATCGGAGCCGAGCAGTTCGCTGGGGTTCGGCGGATGGGGGCCCGCGGCCAGCACGGACAGCTTCCCGTCGCCATAGGGCTGGAGCAGCTCAGACAGCTCGGCCTTGCCGGCCAGCACGTTGGTCAGGCCGGCGCCGCCGACCATCTGTAGGTATCGCATCACCCGGGGGCGGCGCAGGTCGGCTTCGATCAACGCAACCCGGAGGCCTGACTGGGCCAGTACGAGGGCCAGGTTGACCGCAGTGGTGGTCTTCCCTTCTCCGCTGACCGAGCTGGTGATGACCAGGACTCGAGGGGGAGCATCCACGCTGACGTACTGCAGGTTGGTGCGGATCTGGCGGTACGCCTCACCGGTCAACGACTGCGCATTGAACTGGCTGGCCAACGGCCGGTCGGCCATCGCCGCGTCGTACAACACGCCACCCACCGACGCTGCCCCGGTCAACTCTTCGATCTGTTTGGTCGACTTGACCGTGTTGTCCATGAAGTGTCGCGCCAGCGCAAGGGCGAGGCCGATCAGCAGGCCGAGAAGCCCGCCGAGCGGAAGCAGCAGATACGGATCCGGGGCGACCGGTTCGCTGGCCATGCCGCCCTGCTGGACCTGGGTCACCTTGAACGGCGGGCTGGGGATCACCGTCGTCACCACTCCGTTGGCGTCCTCGCTGATGGTCGGGTCCGGGCTTTCCACCTCCCGGACCACGTCGACGAACCGCACGGCCATGGTGTTGGCGATGAGTTGGGCTTGGGCCGGCGAGACGTTGTTGACGGTGATGCTGATGATCACGCTGTCCGGGTTGGCCAGGACCTCGATCTGCTCGACTAGCTCCAGAGGGGTGGCGCTCAGATCCAACTCGTCCCTCACACTTCCGAGGAAGTCGCTTCCGACGAGCAATTCGGCGTAGGACACGACGGTTCGCTGAGCAGCTATGCCGCCCTGCGCGGTGCCACTGATCTCGGCACTCGAGTTGGACACATAGAGTTTGGAAGTGGAGGAATAGATCGGCGGAATGAGTAGGCAGGCCACCCCGGCCAACGTCAGGAAAAGCAGGACCGAGGCCCAGATGAGCTTCCAGTGCTGCCGCAGGACCCGCAGATACTGACCGAGTTCCACTAAGCGCCACTCCTCTGTTCGGGGCCCGGTCCCAGCACGGCCTCGACAGGCACGTGGAACCAATCCCCGGTTTCCCAACGGCCGGGTAGCCGCTGATCGAACTGTTCTAGGTTATCAAGGCATTCCCCCCAGGCTCCGGGTGGTTAAGAGGTTACTCACCCGGGGCGCCATGTCAGCGGGATTCGGCCGGACCGTCGTCGACTTCGGAGAATTCAGCGGCAAGCTTTCGCAACTCGGCCCGTTCCCGTTTCGACTGTTGTCGATGAGCCCACAGCGTACGCC
>JALZIL010000321.1 GCA_030860305.1 Actinomycetota bacterium | reverse complement strand
GCTCTGTCCCGCGGGGACTGAGAGTTGAATCGGCCGGCGGCCTAGCCCTATGCTGACGACGCCGACGCGGGGTGGAGCAGTTCGGTAGCTCGCTGGGCTCATAACCCAGAGGTCGCAGGTTCAAATCCTGCCCCCGCTACAAAGAAAGTCCAGGTCAGCCACAGGTTGACCTGGACTTTTCCTTTGGGGGAATCATGCGATCCCATCGTTTACCCATCACATTGACAGGTGTGCAGCGCCGCCCAGCTGGGCGTCAGCGCCGTTGGTTCCGGTCACTTCGGGCTCGCTCGACAGTGGTTGCACACCTACTGGGCATGAGTACGACGAAGCTGGGGCTGGAGCCCCTGATCGGGGTCGAGGAAACTTGCTGAGTACCTCGGCGTCCCCGTGCAGACCATCTACGACTGGCGGCTGTCCGACCAGGCGCCGCGGGCCTACAAGTTCGGCAAGCACCTGCGGTTCGCGGCCAGCGACATCGCCGAGTGGCTGGAGCAGCGACACGAGGATGGCCCTCATGAGTAGGCCACGCATCCCGATCGGCGGCTACGGCGAGATCGCGTTCCTCCAGCGCGGCAAAGACAAGGTCGAGGCACGCACCCGCTTCCGCGACTGGGACGGGCAGACACGTGTCAACGGCGGCCGAAAATTGACCCCTTGGCGTCGCTTGAAAGTTGACCCCCTGGTGGCTGGTTGATGTTGTTGCTGGTGGGTTCAGCGGTTGCCGCGGTGGTAGGCGACGCGGCAGCGGGTGGTGCAGAAGCGTCGGGGCTGTCCGGGCTGGCTGCGCCGGTGGACGGGTTGGGTGCACCACATGTTCTGGCAGCGCAGCAGGATGCAGCCGGGGTGGTCGGGGCAGGGTGTGGCCGTTCGGCCGGTAACGATATTCGCGTCGAGGTTCATGTGTGCTCGCCGGTTGTGGCGGCCGGGACGCGGCCGAGGTCGCGGTCTTTGAGTCGGTAGCTGTCGCCTTTGAGGAAGACGACCTCGGCGTGGTGGACGAGCCGGTCGATCATGGCGGCGGCGACGACGTCGTCGCCGAAGACTTCGCCCCAGCGGCCGAACTGCTTGTTGCTGGTCACGATCAGCGAGGCGCGTTCGTAGCGGGCGGACACGAGTTGGAAGAACAGGTTTGCGGCTTCGGGTTCGAACGGGATGTAGCCAACTTCGTCGATCACCAGCAGCGGGTAGCGGCCGAGGCGGACCAGCTCGGGTTGCAGCCGGCCGGCGTGGTGGGCGTCGGCGAGCCGGGCGACCCATTGTGAGGCGGTCGCGAACAGCACCCGGTGCCCGGCCTGGCAGGCCCGGATCGCCAGCCCGATCCCCAGATGTGTCTTGCCGGTACCGGGCGGTCCGAGGAACACGATGTTGTTTTTGGCGGTGACGAAGTCCAGGGTGCCCAGGTGCGCGATGAGGTCGCGTTTGAGGCCGCGGGCGTGGTCGAAGTCGAACTCCTCAAGGCTCTTTCGGGCCGGGAACCGGGCGGCACGGATGCGGCCCTCCCCGCCGTGGGACTCCCGGGCTGCGACCTCGCGTTGCAGGCAGGCGACCAGGAACTCCTCGTGCGACCACGACTCTGAGCGGGCACGCTCGGCCAGCCTGGCCACCGAGTCCCGCAGTGTCGGTGCCTTCAGCGCCCGGGTCAGGAACGTCACCTCCGCAGACAGGTCTCGGGCCGCGGTCTTGCTGGGGGCGCGGGTGGCCATCACGCCACCGTCCCGTCGACCTCATCGATGTCGTCGACGCCGCCGACGTCATCGATGCCGTCGTGGAGGCCGAGCGCGGTGTCGTAGTCGGCCAGGCGGCGCTGCTGCACGTCGGGTTCGGCCACCGGACGCAACACCTTGACCCGGTTGCGGCGCATCGCCTTGGCGGCGGCCACATGGGCGGCAGCGGAGATCGTTTGGTGCCAGGCCCAGATGCGCTCGTGGTCGGCCACGGTGCGTCCCTCGCAGAGCACCCGGACCCGGGCCAGGTCGGCGACCGTCTCGACGCGGCGGCCGATCACGCCCGGGTGCACCGAGTAGTCGTTGGAGTCCAGCCGCACATAGTGGTCACGGGCCAGCCGGGTCGCCTGCCGCCACCCGGTCGCCGGGGCAACCGGCGGCAAGTTGAGCATCGCCTCCCGGTCGGCGGTGATCCGCTCGGTCGGGGCGCAGCCCAACGCCCGCCGGATCC
>JALZIL010000292.1 GCA_030860305.1 Actinomycetota bacterium | reverse complement strand
ATGTCCCGGCGAACCCACACTCCACCCAAGCGGTGAACGAGCCTGTGCGCATCGCCCGCCATGGTGGCCGGGAGGGGTCCTCGCGTTGTGGTTGCTGTACTTCTGGCTAGCCGATGTCGGTCCGACGGCGGCGACTGGCCATCACCAGCGAGGAACCGACCAACAGCAGCGCTCCGCCGGCCAGGCCGATCGGAACGACGTTGTCAGCACCGGTAGCCGGCAGTTCCGGCTTCGGTGGGGTCGGGCCGGGACCAGGACCGGGGCCAGGACCGGGGCCGGGACCGCCGCCTGACGCTGCGGTCACCGTGACGGTCACCGTGGCCGAGTCCGTGCGTGGCTGACCCGCGTCGATCGTCACGATCGTGTAGCTGAAGGTGTCTGTGCCCACGAACCCATCGGCCGGCTTGTAGCCGAACGTGCCGTCCGGGTTGACGACCGCAGTCCCGTTGGTGGGGGGCGTGGACAGTGCCGCGGTCACATTTTGCGGGCTGGCCGGCGTCGAGTTGGTCTGATCGCAGTCGTTGACCAGCAGGTCACCGGTAACCGCGTTGTCGCGCTTGGTGCTGACGGCGTCGTCAACTGCATCGACACCGGTCAGCGCCGAACCGATGGCGATGGAGACTGTTGCCGTGTCGCTGCTCGCCGGTTCGACGATGTCGCCCTCGAGGCTTCCGATCAGCGTGTATTCGAAGGTGTCGATGACGCCGGTGCATGCCGGCGCCGAGGCCAGAAGTGCCCGGTACCCAGCGGGATCGGCCGCTGGATCAATCGTCGTCGTGTACTCCGCATCGCCGGTCTCGGGGTTGATGACGAGGATCCCGTTTGCCCCCTGTTGACCGGCTGGGTCCACCGATCCCGGATCGAACAGGCAGTTGTTCGTAGGCGCGCTACTGCAGTCGGCCGGAAGTCCGTCCTGCCCGGTGTCGTTGGCCAGTACGGAGAAGAGCACCGTGCCGGCGGTGTTGAGCGGCGCGGCGACGTCGTCGACTGCGTCCAGTGGGGGAAGGGCGGAGGCCGAACCTGCGCTGAGTACCACCAGCGCCACAGCCCCAGCCGCGGCCAAGCCCAGGTGAGCGATTCTCCGCGGGCCGGTGATCGTCCCAGAGTCGATAACTGTCATAGCGCAGTGAATGCCCTTTCTCGGACCGTGGCGACGCCGTTGCCACACTGGGATATGGACGCAGCAGCACTGCGGTCCGTTGGGCACCCTAACGGGTTTCCCTGCCGCGTCGAGTAGCGAAAGAATGAATTCCCGATGCTTGCTCGGCACGGTCCTGCTTGGTAGACAGTCCCAGTCACGGCGTAACGCTGTGCGATGCGTGAGAAGGGTTGCGCTCGGCAGCGGTGCCGAGCGCAGGTCAGCACCCCTGGCCAAGACCCCGAGCCCTCGCGCAGGGGTGGACATGAATCAGCAGGTCGGCCGCACGGGTGTGCGCGCGCGAGTGGGCGTGCGCATAGCAATCGTGAGTGCCGCATCAGCGTTGGTTCTCTCCGGCTTGTCGGGTGCAGCGTTCGCCGAGTCCGCGAGTCCAGACGGTCCCTCCGGGCCGAATGTCACGCTGACCGACGCCCAGCAGCAGGAACTCCGGGACGCCGCATCAACGTCGCGGGCCGCCAACTTGCCCTCCAGCGGTCCGATGGCCTTCTTGCTGGAGCTCGACTCTGCCTCGACCGGGCAGGTGTTCGCCGAAAACCTGTCACGGGGTCAAGTCGCTGCTGCGGCGGCCGCACGTGCCGCTGTCGGTGAAATCGCGGAGCTCAGAGACCGCGTCCTCGCAGCCCTGCCCCAGGCCGCCCCGCAGTTCACCGAGCTCTACCGAACTCAGGCCGCCGTCGCGGCAGTGGCGATCGAGACCGACGTCCGCAACTACGGCGCGCTGAGCAGCCTGCCCGGCGTGCGGGCGGTCTACCCGATCTCGACCAAGCAGATCGACAACGCCGGCGCAGCTCAACTGACCCGCGCCGCACAGGTGTGGTCGACCCTCGGAAATACCGGTGAGGGTGTGTCGGTCGGCATCATCGACACCGGAATCGACTACGTACACACCGACTTCGGTGGAGCCGGAACGCCTCGGGCCTACCGCTCCCAGTCCGACGCAGTCATCCCGCCAGCCAGCCTCTACCCGACTGAGAAGGTCGTCGGCGGATACGACTTCGTCGGCGACGCCTACAACGCCGATCCGAACTCCGAGTTCTATTCGCCGGTTCGTCGGCCCGACAACAACCCGATGGACTGCAACGGACACGGATCGCACGTGGCCGGCAGTGCTGCCGGGTACGGCGTCAACACCGACGGCACCACCTACCGCGGGTCTTATGACGCAAACATTCCGCTGGACACGATGCGGATCGGCCCCGGCATGGCGCCCGAAGCACAGCTCTACGCGCTTCGCGTCTTTGGCTGCGACGGCTCCACCAATGCCACCGCACTGGCCATCGAATGGGCGATCGACCCCAATGGTGACGGCATCACCGACGACCACCTCGATGTGGTCAACCTCTCCCTGGGCTCGGACTACGGCTTGGCCGACGACGGTGACACCGTTGTGGTCAACCGAGCGGCCGAACTGGGTGTCTCCATGGTCCTGTCAGCGGGCAACGCCGGTGACACCTTCGATGTCGGCGGCTCGCCGGGTAACGCGCCGCGGGCGATCACGGTTGCCGCGACCAATGACGGCTTCGGCGTTTTCGACGGCTGGCGCATCGTGAACAAGCCGGAACTTTTCGATCCCGACATCCGCCCGGGCCTGCGCTCGGTTGCGTACACGACTCCCACGCCCACCGGCGTGCGGGGCGAGCTGGCGCTGCCGGTCCCGACGGACGACGAAACCGCTTGCACCGAATTGGACGGTGACTACAGCGGCAAGTTCCTGATCATCGACGCCGCTGGTTTTGCCTGTGGCTCGGTGACCAAGAGCGCTAACGCCGCTGCTGCCGGAGCCACTGGATTCGTGATCGTCTCCGACGATGACCTTCTCGAGGTTGGCATCACCGGAAGCGCCGTCATCCCAGGCATTCTGGTGACCAACAGCGATGGCGAGGTCTTCAAGGATCAGGTCGCCGCTGGCGAGGAACTGATCATCGAGTTCGGAGACAACCTCAAGGACGCAGCGCGCTATATCGCGCCCGAGCAAGAGGATCTGCTGGCCTCGTTCAGCTCTCGCGGCGTGCGTCAGGCCAACGGTGTCAAGCCCGACGTCGCAGCACCTGGTGTCACGACGTACTCGGCGGCCACCGGCACCGGTAACCAGGGTGTGACCATCTCGGGTACCTCGATGGCCAGCCCGACGACGGCCGGCGTGGTTGCCTTGATCCGCGCTGCACATCCGACCTGGACGACCGAGGAGGTCAAGGCGGCGGTCATGAACACCGCCAACGAGGACGTCTACACCGGCGAGAACCGGACCGGCGACATCTACGCGCCCAACCGGGTCGGAGCCGGTCGGATCGATGCCCTGGATGCGCTGACCACCAACGTGGTGGCCTACGTCCAGGACGCCGAGGGCGTCGTGAGCGCCTCCTTCGGGGTCATCGAGGCGACCAACAGCAGCACGACGATGACGCGCACGATCCGGGTGGCCAACAAGGGAACGACCGCCCAGACCTTCGGGGTCAAGTACGAACCGATCACCCAGCAACCTGGTGTGTCGTATTCGCTGAGCAGGAGTTCGGTCACCGTTGGCCCGGGCGGTTCCACAACCGTCGTCGTGACGATCACGGTCAACCGGTCCCAGCTGCGCAAGACGCTGGACCCGACGATGAGCGCCACTCAGGAAGACACACTCATCGGCTTCGGAGAGCTGCCGCGGCAGTTCGTCGCCGATGCCAGCGGGCGGGTCGTGTTGACCGCCAGTGCGCCTGGCTCCACGCAGCCCAAGCTGCGGATTCCAGTGCACGCCAACGCCAAGCCGGCTTCGACGCTGACACAGTCGTTGTCGCCCTTCAGCGGCAGCAATGCGACGCTGACGTTGTCCGGCCGGGGGGTTCGCAACGGGACGCTTGGCGCACCGAACGCCTACGTGTCGCTGTCCAGCGCCTTCGAGCAGTTGGGCACCAGCCCACAGATGGCGAAATGCTCGCGGACGGTCAACGTCAACTGCTACCAGTCCGACCTCGAACGATCGGTGGACCTCAAGTCGATCGGTGTCGCGACTGATGCACCGTTCACCGGGACCACACGGCAACCGTTGGCCAACAGCTACCTCTACTTCGGCGTGGCCGCACACGGCAAATTCACCACACCGGATGCGGTGATCTATTACTCGGTGTTCATCGACGGGAACGGCGACGGAGTCCCGGACTACGAGTTGTTCACCCAGCGTCTGTACAACGGAGCTGACCCGATCGACGTCGTGCTCGTGCTCGGTGCACACCTCACCGGCCCGAATGCCGGGTTCCTGATGGAGACCCCGGATGGGAATCTTGCGGCCGAGTTCCTGAACGGCGCACCGGGCAATGTCGATACGAACTTCTTCGACAACGACACCGTCATCATGCCGTTCCCGATCTCGTCGATGCCGCTGCTCACCAAGACGAACCCCCGGTTCACCTTCGGTGTCCAGGCCACCTCGTTCGGGTACGGCACGATCGACACCGTCGGTACGACACCGTTCGGGGGGAGTGTCGCCGGCGGGATGTCGTTCAACGCCCGGACACCCGGCCTGGCGTTCTCCTCCGGTGGAGAGGTCGCACAACTCGTCGCATCCGGGGCGGGTACGACGATCGATGTCCGGCGCAATCAGACCGAGTTGGCTGCCGACCGTGCGGTGGGGGGGCCCAAGGGCATCCTGGTCATCCACTCGCACAACTCGACAGCCGCCGGGCGAACTCAGACGGTCGCGATACCTGGGGTGACCTAACTCTCGTCAGCACTGTCAACGGCCCTCGAACCGCGCACTGGTTCGAGGGCCGTTCGGCGTCTTCTAGGGTGTGCTCCATGCAGATCGCGGTCATCGGTGGCGACGGAATCGGACCCGAGGTCACCGCCGAGGCCCTCAAGGTCTTGGCGGTTGCGCTCCCAGAGCTGCGGGCCACACATTTCGATCTCGGGGCGGCGCGGTGGAGTCGCACCGGAGAACTGCTGCCGGACTCCGTGCTCGCGGACCTCCGTGCCCACGACGCGATCCTCCTGGGAGCGATCGGCGATCCGAGCGTTCCCAGCGGGGTCCTGGAGCGTGGACTGCTGCTACGGCTGCGCTTCGCGCTTGACCACCATGTGAACCTGCGACCGGTGCAGCTACTACCCGGTGTGATCGGGCCGCTGAGGGGCAATCCGGCGATCGACATGGTCGTGGTGCGAGAGGGCACCGAAGGCCCGTACACCGGCAACGGCGGGGTCATGCGGGGCGGCACTCCGTACGAGATCGCCACCGAGGTCAGCGTGAATACGGCGTACGGCGTGCGGCGGGTCGTCCGTGACGCCTTCGAACGCGCCCACGCCCGTCCGCGGCGGCACCTGACCCTGGTGCACAAGACGAATGTGTTGACGCACGCGGGGTCGTTGTGGTCCCGCACTGCGCAGGAGGTCAGCCAGGACTTTCCCGACGTCACGCTGGCCTACCAGCATGCGGACGCAGCGACCATGTTCTTCGTGACCGATCCGGGACGCTTCGACGTGGTGGTCACCGACAACCTGTTCGGTGACATCCTGACCGACCTCGGCGCGGCCA
>JALZIL010000279.1 GCA_030860305.1 Actinomycetota bacterium | reverse complement strand
ACATACTCACGACCGTTGCGGGTGACGTGGACACGCTCGTGAGTCCTATCGACCTCCTCAGCAATCTCCGACAGGCGGGCCTTCACCTCAGAGAGTGGCAACGTGCTCATAGACCAGAATAGTAGTCCATGTGGATGACGCGTTGAACCCCTTCCGTGTGGTGGGGAAGCGTATGTTGCCCGGATCGGACCTCGGGGGGTGCGGACCTACCCCGTGAGCGCAGCGATGCAATGCACTATGTGGCTCACTTCACGCCCCAGCCGACGATCAGCTCGCACGGGCCCTCGAACCCGTCGGCACCCTCGAAGCGAGCCAGCTCGGTGCTGATCTCCTGCCATGCCGCCTCCTGCTCCTCGGGCGTGAGGCCGGCAAGCATCTGGTGCAGCGCACCGAAGGACTCACGCTCGAACCGGACGCAGTCCGCAGCACGTGGGAGGCGCAGGGGAGCGGGTACCGCCTGTGACACCACGTCGCGGAAGCCAGCCTGCCGGAAGGCTTCCTCGAGTACGCCGGGACCTCCGAGACTGAACGGCCCGGGCTGGCCGGGGGCCGGTGGGGGGAGCTGGGCCCGGCGACGGATGATCGATACCGGTACTGAGAAGAACCCGTTGCGGTCCGCCGTCGAGTAGACGATCGCGGAGATCCGGCCTCCGGGGCGCAATGCCCGGTACTGGCCGGCCAGGGCGCCAGGCTGGTCGGGGAAGTAGATCAGTCCGAGCCGGGAGATCACGGCGTCGAACGCGGCCGCGTCAACGTTTAGCCGTTCGCCGTCGAGCTCACGGGTACGGACATTGGTGAGCCCGGCGGCGGTGGCTGCGGCGGCTGCACAGTCCAGGATGGCCGGGGAGATGTCGGTCGCCAGCACCGCGCCGGCGTCACCGACGCGCTGGGCGGCGGCGATCGACTGACCCCCGGCTCCGGCCGCGACATCGAGTACGCGACTGCCAGTGGTGACTCCGGCGGCATCGAGCAGCAGGGTTGTCGCCTTGCCGAGCCACTCCTCAAGGGTGGGTCCCCAGGCGTGCCACGCGGCTGCGGCGTCTTCCCACTGGGCGCGGGTGGTGTCCTTGTAGCGGACCGGGTCGAAGGTGATGGTCATTGCGTGCTCCTTTGTCTGATTGACGCTGTCGATTGGTGGACGGTGTTACCCGGATGGCGCCAGAAGAGGTCCCGCGGCCGCCAGGTTGCGGCTAGCAGTTGCGCCGGATCGCTTCTGGCCGATCTCGCAGCGGTGCATCATCACGCGCATGGCTTTTGTGGGCCGGGTCCGCGCTCTGTCCCGGATGCTCGGCGCCGTGGAAGAAGCCTCGGCCGGGCGGGCGCGTCTGGTGCTGGTCGCAGGCGAGGCCGGCATCGGCAAGACCAGCCTGATCAGTGAGGTCGCGGCGCGCGCCGGGTTACGGGTCGGCTGGGGAACCTGTGCCGATGCCGAACGCGCGCCGGCGTTCTGGCCGTGGACCGCGGCGCTACGTGGGCTCCTCGCCACCCTGGGCACGGCCGAACTCGAGGCACTCACCCGAAGCGACATCGTCGAGCTGTCCCGGCTTCTGCCGGAGCTGACTGGACCGGGAATCCCAGGCGGCGAGGCCCGGCCGGTCGAGGGCCCACTCGATGCCGACGCGGCGCGATTGCGCCTGTTCGACGCCCTCGCCCGGTTCCTCGAACGGCTCGCCGGGCATTCGCCGACGCTGGTGGTCCTTGACGACCTGCAATGGGCCGATGAGTCGACCCTGGCGTTGCTTCGGTTCACGGCCCGTGCGTATCGCCCGGTCCCCCTGGTGATTGTCGGTGCGTACCGCCACGACGAACTCGGTTCCCGGGCGGCCCGGACCCTGGCCGACCTCGCCGCCCACGACGAACAGATCCGGCTTCAGGGTCTGTCGCGGGACGAGGTCTTCGAGCTCATCCTGGGCACGCTTGGCCGAGCCGGCGCGCAGCGGTGGGCCGACGAGGTTCATCGCCGTACGAATGGTCATCCGTTCTTCGCCCGCCAGCTCACCGAAGTGCTCGCCGATCCCACGCAGCCGGTGGGTGCGGTTCCGGCCGCAGTCCGCGAACTGGTGGCCCAGCGAGTCGAGCGGCTCTCGGCGGGCTGTCGGACTCTTCTCGAGGCCGCCGCGGTAGCCGGAAACGACCTCCAACCTGACGTGCTCGGCGAGGTGTGCGGCGCCGACGCGCGCTCCTTTCCGCCGCTTGTGGATGAGGGGATAGCCGCGGGAGTCCTGATCCGCGATCCTGACGGAGTACGGACCCGAATGGTGCACGACCTGTTTCGCGAGACCATCATCGATGGGCTCGCCTACCCGCAGCGCCTGTCGCTGCACAAGGGCATCGCCGACGCGCTGGAGCACCGGTACGCGCGTGGCGCGACGGTGGTGGCTGCCGATCTGGCCAGACATTGTGCCGCCGCCGTCCCACTGGAGGGAGGCGAGCGGGCGATCCGCTGGGCACGATCGGCGGCAGCGGCCGAGCGGGCGCGACTGGCCTTCGAAGAGGCCGCCGCACACCTCGCCCGTGCCTGCCGCGCGGTGGAGGACACCGGCGATACCGACGCCGGCCCCGGGTTGGTCGACCTGCTGGTCGAGGAAGCCGACGCCCGCTCCCGCACCGGCGACTCGGCCGCCGCCCGTGGGCTGCTGGAGGATGCCCGGGACCGGGCGGCAGCACTCGGTGATGTGCAGCGGTTCGGCCGGGTAGCCCTGGGTATCCAGCGTCTGGGCGCGCGGTTCGCCATGCCCCGCGATGCCGTTGTCGAGATCCTCGAGACGGCCCGGGTCGCTTTGGACGGCACCGGAACG
>JALZIL010000277.1 GCA_030860305.1 Actinomycetota bacterium | reverse complement strand
CCGCCGACGTTGAGGCCGGCGCTGCGCCGCCATTCCTGGACCTGGATCTCGTCGATGATCGACTTGACCTCGGCCTTGACGCCGGCCAGGCCGACCATCTCGTCCAGCTCGGCCAGTAACGCCTCGACCTTGGCCGGATCGCCCTTGACTGCCTCACCGGTCCCGACTCCGGCCGCCGCCGCGGCAGCGGCCTCTCGTACGGTCACCGACGCTCCCTCGGCGAGGTGGATGCCCGGCAGCGCGGTGTTGTTTACCTTGCAGGCGTTGATCTCCCCGGACGTGCCGGCGGCGAAGGAGATGCCGACCCCGCGGGTGTCGTGTACGTGACAGCGGGTCAGGATCGGGACCGAGCCCTGCGCGATCGCGATGCCGGCCTCCCCGGTTCCTGAGATCTCACAGTTCTCCAGGGTGGGCTTGGCCGACTGGTAGGCGTACACCCCCCGGTTCCCGGCACCGGTCACCGTGCAGTCCCGCAGGACCGGATCGGCGCCGAGCCGGAACACGATGGCGTCGTCGGCACTCTCGATGATCTGGGTCCCGTCGATGGCGCCGCCGGAATCCTCGATCACCAGGCCCTGCTGTGCGCCCTTGATCGTGGTGTCCTTGATGCTCAGCTGGGAGCGATTCGTGGCCTTGATACCGGCCCCGTACCCAGCCTCCACCCTGCACTTGTCCATCGTCAGTTTGGTGTCGGAGACGTCGACCGCGCCGGCGACCAAGGACCGAATGGTCAAGCCGCGCAGGGTCAGTCCGCCACTGTGGCAACGGAAGGTCGGATCATAGGAGCCGCCACCGGAGATGACGACCTCCCCGCCCGGCCCGCCCTCGCCGGCCGCGAAGGTGAGGCTCGCGCCGGGTTCGCACCGGACCTCCACGAGCTCTTCGTAGGTTCCTGGCCATACGACGATCGTGGTGCCGGATACGGCGTCGAGCAGGGCCTCCCGCAGGTTCGGATAGGCACCCGGCCGATCCGGCGACACCTGCAAGGTACGGCTCACTGCCACCCCATCAGGCTCACTGCCACCCCGCCAAACTCACTGCAACCCCGCCACAGTGCTCATCGTGCCGGACGATACCGCAGCGCGGGCAAGCGCTAACGGCTATCTCTAGGCTGAACCGATGCCCACCTGGGAGCCGACCGGTTCGTTCGAGCAGCAGTTGTGGGCGGCCTACCGGGGCGAGCAGACCGGCAGGTGCCTGGCCATGCTGAAGACCACGGAACTAGCTCTACCGATCAGCGCCGAGGCGGCCGCCGGGACAGAACCGCCACGCTGGGCCACCGCAGAGCGCGAGGACCGCACCTGGATGATGGCCTACACGTCGGCGGAGTCCATGCAGGCCGGCACCGACGGCCAGGCCACGCACTTCCGAATCGTTTCCCTGGTCGAACTCGCCGCCGGCTGGCCCGATCCGCAGTGGGGGCTGGCGATCAATCCCGGCCTCCCGATGCAGATCCTTCTGGAGCCCCGCACCATCGCTCGCGTCGCGGCCCCTCCGTTGGCCCAGGAGCTGACCATGTCCCGCGACGAGACTCCCCCACTGGTCCAGAAGCTGTTGCCTCCGGCCGAGATGTCGGAGCGGTTCGCCCGCCGGGACAACCGGGTGTCGGGGTACGTCCACCCGCTCGCCGACGTCGAACACATCGGCAGTCCGAACGTGCTGCTCGACGCGCTCGGGCGTACCGGCGAGGAGCGTCACCTCATCGATGACGACGGGTCGGTCTATCTGCTGCGCTGGCCCGCGATCGGTGCGGAGCTGTATCGCAGTCCGTACGGCGGCACCACCGAGGCCGGGCGCGCGGCAATGGACGGCTGGGTCATCGAGGAGTCCCCGTTCGTCGGGACCGGCTTCGTGCCCAACGTCGACCAGGTGATTCGCGAGTTCAAGGTCGACGGCATCGCCCTGCCGCACCGCTCGGAGGTCGTCCAGGTCACCATCGAGGGCGTCGAGGTGCGGCGCGCGGTGTGGGACGGGGACCGGCAGACGTGGATGCTGGACGTGGGCGGCGAACCCGGCGAAGGCCCATCCGTTTCCGACTTCGGGACCACGCTGATTGCCTTTCCGAGGGCCGCCGAGCAACGGGCCGACGACGCTCCCGGCCCTTGGACCGGCGGCGGTCTCGGCGGCGACCTGACGTGAGCAACTGGTTCACCTACCGGGCCCGCTGGCGGGGTACGGAATACGCCTGCACCGTCGAAGCGCTTTCCGACGGGCTCTGGGTGCACCTGCGCTCGGAACACCCGCTCGACGAGTTCGAGGAGTTCCAGCCCGACATCTACCTCAACCTCGTGCACGCCGCTGAGTGCGACATGGTCGCCCACATCACCACGATCTGCCAATGGCGGGGCGAACCGTTCATGGTCCACGACGACCGCGGCGACGACCTGCTGGTCGAGTACACCGGTGGCCAGGTCCCGCGGGCGTTGGCCCTGGGCCTGGAACGGATCGAGCGCGGGGTCTATCGGGGCTGGGTGAACCGGGACGAGGTACGTGGTCTGCGGGAGAACACAACGCTGCTGGTGGCCCCGCAGAACTGAATCCGCATCGCCAGTTCGGGGTTGTGGGGCTCAGCCCGGCGTCGATGACCCCCACAACCCCGAACTCGCTAAAGGACACCCAGGTCAGCGACCGCCCTTGCTGGCATGCCGCGCGATCGGGCCGATCAGCCACTTCTCGATCGAGGTCTCGACCACCCGGGTGGAGCGCAGCGAATGTCTGGCCGCCAGAACCACCGCGTCCGGAGCCAATCCGGTCAGAGCGCGTTCCGGTGTGGGTATCCCGAGTGCGGTTCCGGCCAGCCGGGCCTCGGCCATCGAGAGTCCTTGCAGCAGTACCATATCGGCCGCCCCGAGTGAGCCCACATTCCACTGCGTCAGCTGGTCATGCACGGTCAGCGTCGTGGCGAAACTGGCGCCGGCATGGTGCTGGCTGGTGGCGCTGGAATCGTTGTCGATCAGCAGGAGTTGTGGCTGGTTGGCCGTTCCCGATCGGTTCGGCCCGGCCCGCTCCACCTGGCTGATCGCGCCCGTGGTTCCGGCCGAGAGGTGTACGAAGCTCTCCCAGGCTCCTGGCCGGGGTGTCTGGACCACGATTTGGGCACCGATCGCCAGCGCTCGGAAGCTGAGCAACTGGGCCAGGGCGAGTCCGCTGATCGCGACCACGGTGGTGGGTTCGGGGCGGAACAAGCCGATCGTCACCGGTTTGTCGTCGGTGTCCACGCCGAGGATCAGGCCGGCCCCGCCGGTATGCAGGGCGATGGCAGCCGCGGGGTCGGCGTGCACGAGATGCGAACCCAGTTGGGTCAGCGGCGGCACGGTCACGACAGGAACCCACCCAGCGGGAGGGTCGCGGCGACTCCGAAGATCTGCTCTCCGTCCAAGCGTTCGATCCGCCCACCCAGTCCCTCCACGAGGGTCCGGAGCTGTTTGGTGGCTAGGTCCACGGCCGCGGCATCAGGCAGAGTGACCCGAACAGCGGCCTCGAGTTCGACATCGTTCGTGGTGCGGTTGCCGTTGGTGCGGTTGGCGTTGTTGGCGTTGCCGTTGGTGCGGTTGCCGTTGGCGTTGGTGCGGTTGCCCTTGGTGCTGGGTGGGTCGACGGCAGGGTCGGTGGACGGTTCCGGGACCGGGCCAGCGCCGGGCCGCCAGCGGGCCGCGACTGCCACCGTGGTCGCCAAGGTCGGAGTGCGGACGAGCCGATCCAGCAGCTCCCGGCCCTCGTCGTCGGCCAGGTCCGGCCAGGCCAGCAACCGGTAGCTGGTATGCACTTGCGGCCCGGCGGACCAGGTCCGCCAGCGTTCGGTCACCGCTGGGCTAGCCAGCTTCTGCCGTCGACGCGAGGATCCGATCAGAGCGGCTTCTCTGGGTTGGACCCGGGCCAGGCTGAGGAGCTCGGTGTCGATCTCGTCACGGTTCAGGATCCGGGCGCGCAGGCCCGCCTTGCGTAGCCGGCGCTGCAACCGGGTGACGGCGCGGATCACCGAGTCCTGCAGGTCTGCTGCGGTGTAGTCCTCGGCGACGTGCTGTGCCTGCAGCGCTATCCAACAGCCGCGAGTGGCTGGGACGATCCCGCCGGCGAGTTCGCCGTACGAGATGGCTGCGGAATCCTCGAGGCCGACGAAGTTGGGCGCGGGGATCGACTGGATGACGACCTGCACGCTGACCACCGGTCGCCCACTCTCGGCGGTCGGCAGAAGTGCGGTCAGTGGAGGCAGCGCCTGGCTCGGTTCGATGAACCCGCCCGCGTCGAGGGCCACGACCTCCAGCACCGCGGTGAGGCCACCGGCATGCGAGATCAGCGCCACCTCGACGTCCTCGATCTCGGTGGGGCTGATCTCGGCCGATCGCGCTACCAGGCCCAGCAGGGTACGTGCGACCTCGTCGCGTTCGGCGTCCGCACCGCCAGGAATCCGCCGGCGGCGTCGCCGGGTCCGGTAGCGCAGCCACAGCGCCAGCCACTGGTACAGGAAGCGCCCACGGCGGCGGATCATGGTCAGCAACACCACCAGCAGTGCAGCGACCGAGACCGGGATGAGAATGCTCAGCCGCTCTCGGACTACGAGCGCAACGCCGAGCACGGCCAGCTCGCAGGAGACCACCTGGCCGGCGCGGATACCGAACAGCGAGACCACCGGCGAGCTGCGTACCGGGGTGGTGGCTACCGGAGTCCTCGCCTCGGGCTGCACCTCGACGACCGGTTCGGTCTCGCGAGCTCCGATGCCGTGAGACGCAGCGGCCACGGTCGGAACCGCGACCGCGGTGCCCTGGGTCAGGCCGCGCCCGACCGCGTCCCCTTGGCCGCGGCCCCGGCCTCGGCCGGTTGCCACTCCTTGGGTCTGTGCCTGGCCGATGCCGGCGCGTTCGCCCAGGACGGTGCCGGCAGCTGCCGTGCTGGTACCAACTCCGACGAGTTGCCCAGCGCCTGCGCCGCTCTGCAGGCCGGTCCCCTGTGCGGCCGCGGCTGCGGGCGGCGCGGTGGCCGGTGCGGCAAGTGCCTGCGCGGCAGCGGCTGCGGAAATCGTGACCGTCTGGCCAGCCACCGGACGTGGCGCGGCCAGCCCGGCACCGGATGCCGGACGGGCGACCGGAGGCCGCTTCGGGGGGTCCCCCGGGCGGCGTCCTTCGGGCGGAGTGCTCACCTGATCATCCTAGGGAGCGCAGCACCCTGGCGGTTTCCACCCAAACCGCCAGACAGCCGGATGAGTGGCACTGTCAGCGGCCCAGCGCCGGCCCGGGTCGTTTGGCGTGCACCTTCTCCGCGCTGGGTTCGAGCACGGCACGGGCATCGGTCTTGACCGCGAACAGCTCCTCGTCCCCGACCATCTGTGGCGCCGCAGCCGCCTTTTCCTCTTCCCTGCGCTTGGCCGGGCCGGCTCCGGTTCCGTTGGCCGGGCGGGACAGCGGTCCGGTCGGAGGTGCGACCGGGCCGCGCGTGGGTGTGGGCAGGCCGCGACCGTCCAGCCCACGCCGCAGCGCCGCGCGGGTGGTCTGCGCGCTTTCCGGTGTACCCGCCCGGGTCGGACCCGCACGACCGCGCAGTCCCTGGGTTCCGGTCGATCCAGGGACGCCGGGCCGCGGCGGGCCATACCCACTGCGGCCTCCCCGGCCAGTTCCGGGCGGGCCGGGGTTAGCTCTGCTGCCCTGCAACGAACGCGGCATACCTGGGCTGCCGGGCGGCATCCCAGCGCCGGGCTTACCCGCCGACGAGCTGGCGCCCTGGCGGCCGGGCAACGTGGGTGACCCCGGCGCCGTACGACCGGCCGACCCGGGTCGACCACCGGGCGGTCCACCCATACCCGGGTTGCCAGGTGAGCCCATGCCCGGACGACCCGGCTGTCCACCCATTCCAGGGCGACCCGGTGGAGACCCGGGTCTGGGCGGTCCACCCATTCCTGGGCTGCCCGGTCGGGAGCCCATTCCGGGGCTCGGCGGTGCACCCATGCCTGGACTGCCCGGTCGGGCGCCACCCGCGCCGAGGCCCGGGGCAGAAGGCATGCCGGAGCGGCCGGGGATCTGCGGGGCCATCCCACGACCGGGGCTGGCTGGGGGACTGCCAGGTGCGGCGGGAGCGTTGCGGCCCTGCAATCCGGTGCTTCCGGGCATCGTCGGGGCGGCCGGCGGAGCGCCACGCGGAACGGCAACCCCACCGGCGCTTCCTCCGGCACCACCGGGCGGCATGACCGGAGCGGCCGGCGGTGCGCCGCGAACCGGGGCGGCAGCACCAGGCCCGGTAGCGGCGCCCGGTGGGATCACCGGAGCCGCCGGCGGGGCGCCCTGGGGTACGGACGAGCCGGTACCACCGATGACCGGCGCGGCCGGCGCAGCGCCGAAGCCCGTCGCACCTGTCGCGCCCAAGGCGCCGGGCGGCATGACCGGGGCCCCCGGTGGGGCACCGCCCGAGCCGTAGCCCGGTGGGATGACGGGAGCCATCGGTGCGCCCGCGCCGGGTGCGACCGGCCCTCGAGGCGCTACCGACGGGGCCCTCGGCGCCTGGGGAGGCGCGGATCCGGGATTGGGAACCAGGTAATCCGCCGATCGCCGTCCTGGCGCGCCGGGCCCCCCGGGCGCCGCTGGTGGTGCTCCGCCCGCACCACCCCCGGGTGCCCCCGGAGCGGCGCCACCGGGTGCGGTGAGGCCGAGCTTTCGAGCCATCTCGGCGCCGCTGGGCACCCGCGCGGTCTGTGGACCACCGTAGGTCGGAGCTTCGACCAGTATCGTCTGGTCGAAGACGTCGGACAGTGCTTTCATGATCGCCCGAGACGCCTCGGTCTTCGCCGCGACCATCTCGGCCATCTGCTTGGCGCCGTCGTCCATGACCCCACCCCAGGTGGGACCGAACTCGTTCTTATCGATCTGCGCCACGTCGGACTGGTAGGACGCGTACAGCTTCTCCATCGCGGTCTGCGCCTGTTCGATCGAATCTGCGAGCCGGTCGAGTCTGCGGGCGTTCTCCCCGGCCGCTTGCTCCCATTCGTCCAGCGACTTGTTACTGGCCTCGACGTACTCGAAGAACGGTTCGGCCGCCCGGGAGCGCCAGTCGATCCGCAGAGCGGTCTGGTAGCCGCCGACGTGACTCCGCGTCGCGTCCATCAGGGCCGCGAGATTGCGCCATTGCTCCGCGGCCGCCCGCGCGGCGGAATCCCGAAGTTGGGCCAGCATGGCGGCATGCTCGGCAATGGTGAGCGGCCGCCAGTCACGCGCACCCGACGTATCCCCCAGAGGGGCGTCGTAGTTACCCATGACCGAACTCCCGACAGACGTTCATAGCTGGTTCTCGGATGCTGTCGAAAACGAGCTAGCGGTAGTTGTCCGGGTTGTAGGGAGCCTGCTTGTAGTTCTCCTTGGCGAGATCGTCGCGGACCTGCGACTCGACGGCCTGGAAGTCCTCCCGGTCCATCACCTCGATGTCCTGACAGTCCGGCGCCCCCGGCACGGTGTAGCTGGCGTTGTCTCCGAGCTTGATGGTGTTCGCGAAAGCCGGATCATTGGGGTTCCTGCTGGAAGTGTTGCTCTGGTCCGCGTGACCTTCCGGCAGTCTGACCAGATTGCCTCCACCGGAGTTGCCACCTCTGGTGCCCTGACCGTCTCCTTCGATCATTTCTCGCAGACCGTTGCTCTTGGTGGCATCGAAGGCGTCCAGCACCTCGGGCAGCGTGGCGGCCGACGTGGCGTCCCCGTTGATGTAGTTGATCGCGATGGTCTTGGCGCCCATCCCGAGCGAGGCCAGGCCAATGGTGACATCCTTGCTGAGTTCGGTGGTCTTCGCGATCGCCTGCCCGTGCCGAGCAGAGAACTGCGCCGCCTCCATGAAGGAGCTGCCGATCCTGGCCGACGCGCTGCTCAGTGGCATCACACCGTCCTGGAAGCCGCTGCTGAAGTTCTTGGCCTCGCCCTCGGCCTGGGTGCTGAACAACTTCAGCCCGTCGGGACGGACCTCGATCCCACTGCCGCCCGGAAATCCACCCGTGCTGTCCCCCTTGACCGGACCCTTGGTCAACCAGTTGTTGTTCTCGTCGCCACCCATGTTTTCGTCCTCCCGCGCGCTAGTCAGTCCACCGGGGCCACCGATCGGGCGGTCCCGTGTCTCTAGTCCGTCCCACGGGGCATGACCACTGTCAATCCGGCCCCGTGTACAGGTTCTCCCGGAAAGCCTGACCCGTTCTGATCTGACGGGTCCGGCCGACCGTTGGTTCCCCTAGCTAACCCGATCCAAGTGAACAACGGGTTACCCGTCAATGTTTGGTCTGGGTTTGATCAATGTTTGGGCGGCAACCAAGCAAGCTGGACCAGCCGCACACCCTCCTTGCGAGTCACCATCCAGCCGCGTCCGGGTGGAAGTGGTTGCGGCTTCACCGATCCGATCAGAGCGCCCTCGTCCTTGCTGCCCGACATCACCATGCCGGGGGTGGCCAACTCACGTAGCCGCATGAGTATCGGCTCGTACATCGCCCGACCGGCACCGCCGGAGCGGCGCACGACGATCAGGTGCAGTCCGACATCGCGCGCCTGCGGCAGGAAGTCCAGGAACCCGGTCAGTGGGTTGTTGCTGCCCGAGGACACCAGGTCGTAGTCGTCGACCAGGACATAGACCTCCGGCCCACCCCACCAACTGCGGTTGCGCAGTTGCTCGGGTGTCACATCGGGACCGGGTAGCCGCTTGGTCAGCACCGTGGTGATGTCGTTGGTGATCGCCTGGGTCTTGGCCGCCGACGTGCCGTACCCGATCAGCATGTCCGACTCGATCGCGCCGAGCAGGCTGCGGCGGTGATCGATCAGCACGATGCGGGCCTGCGACGCGTCGTAGGTCTCGATCAGCTTGGTGGCAAAGGAACGAAGGAAGGCGCTCTTGCCGCACTCGGCGTCCCCGTAGACGACGAAGTGCGAGTCGGTGGAGAGATCGACGAAGACCGGCTGCAGGTCGTTCTCGGCCAGGCCGATCGGCACCCCGCGGGTGGGCTCGATCGGCAGCCGCTCGTGCTCGACGACGTCCGGGAGCAGCCGTACGGCCGGCGCGGTGGGGCCCTGCCAGGCCTTGCGCACCTCCTGTACGAGAGCGGCCACGCCGTCGGAGAGATCCTCGGTCTCCTGGATTCCGTCGATGCGGGGGAGTCCGAGCAACATGTGCATCTTCTCCGGGGTGATCCCCCGGCCGGGTGTGTCGGGCGGGACGTTCATCGCCGTACGGCGGTCGAGAGCCGAATCGCTGGGATCACCCAGCCGCAGCTCCAGCCGGGTGCCGAACAGGTCCCGGATGGCCGGCCGGAAGTCCATCCAGCGAGAAGCCGTGGCCACCACGTGCACCCCGTAGGACAGACCGCGGGTGGCCATGTCGGCCACGACCGCGTCCATCCCCTCGAAGTCGTTGCGCAGGGTCAGCCAGCCGTCGATCACCAGGAAGACGTCACCGAAGGGATCGTCGGTGACCTGACCGGCCCGGATGCGGCGCCGGTAGGCGGCCATGCCCTCCAGTCCCAGCTCGGCGAAGCGGCGTTCACGTACGGCCAGGAGGTTCGTCATCTCCGCGATCGTGCGACGCAGCTGGTCGACATCGGACCGCCCGTACACCCCGCCCACGTGGGGCAGATCGCGAAGCGCAGCCAGCGTCCCACCGCCGAAGTCGAGACAGTAGAACTGGACCTCACGCGGGGTATTGGTCAGCGCCAGGCTGGTGATCAGCGTGCGCAGCGCATTGCTCTTGCCGCTCTGGGTGCCGCCGACCACGACCACGTGCCCGCCGGCACCGGACAGGTCGAGGGTCATCGTCTCCCGGCGCTGTTCGAGCGGGCGGTCGATCAGTCCGATCTGGGCCTTGACGGCGCCGCGCAGGGCGGGACTCGCGACGGTGATGCCGCGTTCCTCGTCCTCGACCAGGGTGGACAGCAGCTGGTCGAGGGTTGGTGGCTCCTTCAGTGGTGGGAGCCAGACCTGGTGGGCGGGAACACCTTTGCCCTGCAACCGCTCGACCATGATGTCGAGCAGTCCGTCTCCCATTCCCTCGTCCGGGTCCTCGACGGCAGCGTCGTCTGCTTGATCGTCCTCGATCGGTGGCGCGAGGTACTGCGTGTCGTAGGTCAGTACGGCCGCCCGGTCGTTGACCGACTGGTCGACCCGGCGGCCGCCGTCGCGGCGATAGACCCCGGACACGTACGCGGCGCGAAACCGGAGCAGCGGATCGGTGCCGAACTTGACGAACCCGTGACCCGGTGCCCGCGGGAGCTCGAAGGCATCCGGCGAGCCGAGCACCACCCGGCTCTCCATCGCCGAGTTCGTCCGCAGCCCGATGCGGTAGGACAGGTGGGTATCCAGGCCGCGCAACCGGCCCTCCTCCAGCCGCTGGGAGGCCAGCAGCAGGTGCACACCCAGGGAGCGGCCGACCCGCCCGATCTGGACGAACATGTCGATGAAATCCGGCTTGGCGGAAAGCAATTCGCTGAACTCGTCACAGATCACGAGCAGGCTCGGCATCGGGGCCAGCGGCACCCCGGAGGTGCGGGCCTTCTCGTAGTCCCGCAGTGAGGCGTAGTTGCCGGCCTGGCGCAACAGCTCCTGACGGCGCAACAGCTCACCGTTGATCGCATCGGCCATCCGGTCGACCAACGGCAACTCGTCGGAGAGGTTCGTGATGACCGCGCTGGTATGCGGCAGCCGGTCCAGTTTGGTGAAGGTGGCCCCGCCCTTGAAGTCGACCAGGACGAAGTTGAGCGTCTCGGAGTCGTGGGTGGCCGCCAGAGCGAGCACCAGGGTGCGCAGCAACTCGGACTTGCCGGCTCCGGTGGCACCGATCAGCAGCCCGTGCGGACCCATCCCGTCCTGGGCGGACTCCTTGAGGTCCAGATCGATCGGATGACCCTCGGGGTTGATCCCGATCGGCACGCGCAGCCGATCCCGGTTGGCCCGCGGAACCCAATACTGCGCGGTGTCAAAGGAATACGGGTCGTCGATGTTGAGCAGGTCGGCCAGGTCCAGGGCGGAGTTCATGGCCTGTTCGCCCTTGCCGCCGATCGACAGCCGCAACGGCGAGATCTGGCGGGCCAGGGCTTCGATCTCCACCGTGCTGAGCTCGTCCGCTCTGCCGATCTCGGCCTCGCCGTCGGCGGTCCGGCTGCGCAGACCGCCGGTCTTGTCGATATCGAGGACCAGCGTGGCCCGGTCCAGCAGCCGGGCCGGCGGCGTGCTCAGGTCCAGGACGGTGACGCCCTCGACACCGGTACCGCCGGTCATCAAATGGCTGGAGCCGGCCACGTCGCCGCCGTCCAGGACGACCACCAGGTGGGCACCGGGGACCTGTGCGGCCGGAGCGGAGGGGTTGAATCGGGGCCTGGTGGCCAGCAGGTCGTCGAGCATCGCCTCCAACGCCGGCATGCTCGTCGCGACCAGCCGCAGATTGCCCAGGGCGTCGGTACGATCCGGGTGCAGCGCATGCGGGATCCACTTCGCCCACTCCCACTGCTCACGCTCCTGGGTCCCGGCGACGACGGCGATCGTGATGTCTTCGGGCGAGTGATGGACGCACAGTTGAGCCACCGCCGCCCGGGCGAGTCCGCGAGCGCGCTCCAGATGCCCGGTGACATGGACCCGGCTGAAGCCGTTGATCGCCATCGCGATGGGCAGGTCCGGCACCGTGGAATAGGTCAGTACGAAACGCCGTAACGCACTGGCGCACAAGGGCTCCAGCTCGTCCAGGGACCTCGACGGTGGGGCGATGATCGGCGTGGCCAGGGCCTGTGGACCGACCCCGATCCGTACGACGCCGAAGTCGGCATGCATGGTCCGGCGCTCCCAGAGCCGGTGGCTGGCCGCGGTGGTCCACAGCGCCGCCGGGTCGGGGTGGCGGTAGAACATCGCCTCGCGCTGCTCGACGGCCGTACGGCGCACCTTGCGCCGGTGCAGGGAGAGGTGGCGCATGTAGTCGCGCCGCTTGGCGATCAGCTCCTTCTTGCTGGGCCCGCCACCGCCCTGCAGCAGGTTCGCGGCCATCATGCCGATCATGGAGAAACCGATCAGG
This sequence comes from Actinomycetota bacterium, assembly GCA_030860305.1. The sequence goes on along the minus strand of JALZIL010000277.1, from coordinate 447 downwards.
CCGCCGGCCACATAGGCAAAGGGTCCAGAGCGTTGGCTGGCGAACAGCAGCGCCATTCCCGCGGCCCCAGCCACCATCGGCAGCATCATCATCATCCGGCCCCAGCCCGCACCGGTCGGCGCCGGGATCTCCGGCGGTGGATCGAGCAGAACCTCCCCGGCCGGCAGCTCCGGGGCATCACGACGCGGCTGGCGCCGCAGGATGACGGTGGCCACCGGTCGCCTCCATGAAAAAGTTGATTCCGCCGACAGGGGTCAGCAGCGGTCCTATCGTATGAGGCATGATCGCCGGTTGTCGTTGCGGATCGGTGACATCCTCGTTGCGCAGGGCGACGTTGGCCGTTGCGCAGGGCAACGTTGCGGCAACGGCAGGCACCTTCGCGGTTATGCGCATAACCGCGAAAAATCGGACGGTGAAGCGACGGTTGTGCGCATAACCGCGAAGTGG
>JALZIL010000271.1 GCA_030860305.1 Actinomycetota bacterium | reverse complement strand
CGTACGGTGACGATGGCCGGTTTCCTGCTGGGCACGGTTTCGGGCTCCTCGACGGCCACGACCGTGAGCCTGGGCTCGGTGGCCTGGCCGATCCTCAAACGTGCCGGCTATCCGCGAGAAGCCGGCGGTGGGGTGCTCGCCGCGGCCGGCATCGGCGCCATCCTGTCGCCACCGACCTTGGGTGCGGCCGCGTTCATCATCGCCGAGCTTCTGCGGGTCTCCTACCTCGAAGTGCTCGGGTACGCACTGATTCCCACGCTGCTCTATTACCTCGGAATCTTCCTGGCGATCGAGTTCGACGCCCGCCGCTTCGGCGTACGCGATATCGAGATCAGCCAACTCGGATTCTGGAAGTTGTTGGGGCGCTTCGGGTACCACTTCAGCTCGCTGGTGATCATCGTCGTCCTTCTGGCGCTGGGTCAGTCCGCGTTCAAAGCAGTCGTGTACGCGTCGCTCCTGGCCTTTCTGCTGTCCTTTTTGGACAAGCGGCATCGGATGACACCGCCCAGAGTCTTTGCCGCACTTGCCAAGGGAGCGTCCGGTGTTCTGCCTGTGGCGGCGACCTGCGCAGCGGCGGGGCTCATCGTCGCGGTGCTGACGATCACCGGTCTCGGCCTGGATCTGTCCGGGATCATCGTGGATCTGGCCGACGTGCTGTCGAGCAATCCCACGATGATGCTGGTGCTGACGACGTTCTTCGCGGCGATCGCGGTAATCCTGCTCGGACTTGCAGTGCCGGTCACCGCGTCGTTCATCATCGCCGCCGTCATCATCGCGCCGGCGCTGACCACGCTCGGGGTCGGGACGCCCGAGGCGTACATGTTCATCTTCTACTACGCGGTGCTGTCCGAGGTGAGCCCGCCGACGGCCCTGGCAGCGGTGGCTGCGGCCGCGATCACCGGCGGCAACGCGAACAACACGATGCTGGCCACCTGGAAGTACACCCTGCCCGCTTTCCTGGTGCCCTTCGCCTTTGTCCTTGCTCCGGCCGGCGCCGGACTGATCGCCGACGCGCCGTTCGGCCAGACGGTGCTGGTCACCGTGATCTCCGCGGTGGCCGTGGCAGCACTGGCAGTCGTGACCGGCAAGTGGATGTTCGGTCCCGCCGGGCCGATCGAACGGATCCTGTGCCTGGTCGGTGCACTGTTCCTGCTCTACCTCGAGCCGATCACCGTCCTGATCGGGCTGGGCATCGTGCTCGTGGCTGTCGTCGTACACCTACTGACTCGAAAGACCCTCAGCGCACCGGATCCCGATACCGAAGCACGATCACCACAGGAGGTTTCACCATGAGGCAGGGTTTCATCATGAGACGAAGGTCTGGATATGGCATCGCCGCGCTGGCCGCCGGGGCTCTGGTCCTGTCCGGCTGCACCGAGGCCGGTGGTGGCGGAAGCGGGGGCGGCAGCGGCGGTGGTGGCGGCGAGGAGGAAGCCGGCTGCGCCGCACCGGAAGAGAGCGGCCGACTGTCCATCGCCACCGGTAACACGACCGGGGTCTATTACATTCTCGGCGGCGGCCTGGCCCAGGTGCTCACCGACAACGTCGAGGGCATCGAGGCCACGGCTGAGGCGACCAACGCGTCGGCAGAAAACATCAGGTTCGTGTGCGCCGGGGACAGCGACATCGGATTCACCCTGGCCGACACCGCCGCCGACGCGGTCAACGGGGCCGCCTCCTTCGAGGACGCTGCCCAGCCCGTACAGGCGCTGGCCCGGATCTACAGCAACTACACCCAGGTGTTCGTCCGGGCCGACGCCGGGATCGAATCGATCACCGACATGGCCGGTAAGCGGGTCTCCACGGGTTCACCGAACTCCGGCACCGAAGTGATCGCGCTGCGGCTATTGGAGGCCAATGACCTGACCCCGGATGACATCGAGCAGCAGAGCCTGGGCCTCCCGGAGAGCGTGCAAGGGATGAAGGACGGCACGATCGATGCCCTGGTCTGGTCCGGGGGATTGCCTACCGGAGGGATCACCGACCTGGTCACCTCACTGGGCACCGACGTCACGGCGTTGCCCCTCACCGACGAGTTGGCCTTTCTCCAGGAGACCTACGGCGAGGCCTATACCGAGGGTTCGATCACGGCCGACGCGTACGGGCTGGACGAGGACATCCCGACCGTCGTGGTACCGAACCTGCTCGTGGTCAGCGATGCGATGAGCGAGGATCTCGCGTACGAGATCACCAAGGCGCTCTTCGAGAACCTCGACACCCTCGCCACGGTGCACCCGGAGGCCGAGAACATCTCGCTGGACACCGCGACCGAAACCGAACCGGTGGAGGTGCACCCCGGCGCCCAGAGGTACTTCGACGAGCAGGGCTAGCTACGCAACTCACGGAACTCGCACTCATGATCGTGAGCGCCTCGACGTGGACTGTCTCAGGCCGAGGCGCTCACGATCATGGAGCCTGCTAGTAACGTACCGGCGGGTCCGGGGGCAGGCGTCGGTCATCGACGATCGGACGTCGGTCATCGACGATCGGACGTCGGTCATCGACGACCGTGTGCTGGGTACGGCTGCGCTGTGAGTTGATCACCAGCGACATGATCAGCCCGAGGATTCCGACGGCCATCAGGATGTAGCCGACGATGTTGACGTTGACCACCGAGATGACGTCACGGTCCAGAGCGAAAGCGAGGACCCCCCCCAGAGCGATCAGAAAGATTGACGTTCCTAGTGCCATGGTGGTTCCTCCCCTAACGACCGACGACGTCGCCAGCCTACGTCGACATCTTGCCTCATCAGCGGCTTACGTCGTCAGGTCTAGGGTCGTGAGAACGTGTAGCTGTGTTTCGGATCGTGTACTTCCAGCCGCGGATCCCGCCGAACACCGGCAATGCCATCCGGCTCGCGGCGGTCACGGGGTGCGAGTTGCATCTGGTCGAGCCGTTGGGCTTCGACCTGTCCGATGCCCAACTGCGCCGTGCCGGACTGGACTATCACGACCTGGCCAGCCTCACTGTGCACCAGGACCTCGTCGCTGCATGGAACGCTGTGCTGCCGGCGCGGGTCTTCGCCTTCACCTCGCATGCGGTCCGGTCCTACGCCGACGTGGCCTACCAGCCCGGTGACGTCCTGCTGTTCGGACCGGAGCCGACCGGACTGCCGGCTGACGTCCTCGACGATCCGCATGTCACTGAAGCGCTGCAGATTCCGATGCAACCGGCACGACGCTCGCTGAATCTGGCCAACGCGACGGCGATAGCAGTGTACGAGGCCTGGCGTCAGCACGACTTTCGGGTCTGAGCCCCGTGATCGGTCAGAAGGCTGCTTCGTCGAGGTCCATGATTGCGTTGTCGGTGGCCTCGCAGATCGCCCGCTGGGCGGTGATCGTCGGCAGCACCTGGGTGGCGAAGAACCGCGCCACGGCGAGCTTGCCCTCGTAGAAGTGC
>JALZIL010000242.1 GCA_030860305.1 Actinomycetota bacterium | reverse complement strand
CGTGCTGGCGACACTGAAGATCATCGGAGTGACCCTGGTCGCTGCCACCCTGGTGATCCCCGCCGTCGTGGCCCGCATGCTGTCGGACTCCTTCAGCCGCATGCTGTGGATCTCGACCGGCCTCGGCGCGGTGGCGGGAGCGGTGGGAATGTACCTGTCGTTCCAACTCGAGATCCCGTCCGGTACGACGATCGTGCTCGTCAACGCCGTCGCCTTCCTGGTCGTGCTCGCCGTCACCGGCGGCCGGTCGCTGCGGCGAGAGGCCGGGCTGAACGACCACACCGACCTGCCGGCGCCGACCGCCCTCGTCGGCGCCGGGCGCTGACAGTGATGGCCGCGACACCCCGCCTGTCCCCCGGCGAACCTGCGCCCGACTTCACGCTCCCGGACGCCGACGGCACGCAGGTCTCGCTCGCCGACCTGCGCGGCCGCAAAGTCGTCCTCTATGTCTATCCGGCGGCGTCCACGCCTGGATGTACCACTCAGGCCTGCGACTTCCGGGACAGCCTGGCACCTCTACAGGCCGCCGGCTACGAGGTCGTCGGGCTGTCGCCGGACCCGCCGGACAAGCTGACGGCGTTCCGCGACGTGGAGGGGTTGACCTTCCCTTTGCTGTCCGACCCGTCGAAGCAGGTGCTGACGGCCTACGGCGCCTACGGGGAGAAGAGTTTGTACGGCAAGACCGTCGTCGGGGTGATCCGCTCGACGTTCGTTCTCGACGAGCAGGGCCGCATCACGATGGCGTCCTACGGAGTGAAAGCCACCGGCCACGTCGCGAAGTTGCGGCGCGACCTCGGCCTCGACCAGGCCGCTGGCAACTAGGGCCCTTCTCGAACAGCTTTGGCGGTGCTGCAGCACCGCCAGGTCACTAATCTTCTGCACCGACCGCCGTCAGCGGGCATCACCGCCACATCGACCAGCACCCAACACGGGTCATGAACTGAGCGGCGTTCCTGCGAGCCTGCCGTTGCTGGCGACCGCTGTCGACCCAGCGGCGCGCCGTGTCGTCGCTGACGCCGAGCCGCTCGCGGGACGTACGCTGCTACCGAGCGCGAGTGGCGAAACTGGTATCCGCGTCAGACTTAGGATCTGGTGTCCGAAAGGGCTTGGGGGTTCGAGTCCCCCCTCGCGCACTGACACGGTCGCACGGCCGGCGGCAGAACGTCGGCGTCTGCGAGTGGCAGTTCGGGCAAAGAAAGCGCAAATTGTGGGCCTCGTCATTGCGCCAGTCACCGTCCACATGGTCAACGCTCAGGACAAGCCGAAGGCCCCGCCACGCCGGTTCCGTGCCACATCCAGCGCAGACATGCGGTCTGCCGATTCCGATGAGCGCTTTGGTGAGCACCGTCGAACTCCTGCGCTTCTCTGCCCCCGGACGTTGGACGAGCACGTTCGCAGGTTCGAGAGACCGTGCGCCTGTTCGGGCCTTCGCGCGGCGCGTGAAATGACTGGTGTCGCAGCCCAGCGCTCGGATGCGGCGGCTCAGATGTGCGTGCGTTCCACCGGCTTGGCTGAGCCCCAAGGCCCGCAGCACGTCGGCGACGCTGTCTGCGACGTGGACAAGCTCACGCAATTGCTCGTCGCTGTAGACAAGGCTGCGCCCGTGAAGGTGATCGGTCGACAATCCAAGTAACACGGTCCGGCGGCGCAGCGCCTGATGGACTGCTCCACCCATGCTCAACCCGCAGAGCCGCTTCAGCTCGGCCCAACTCGACGAGGCTTTCACCGCCTCGACAAGAACTCGATCGTCAATCTCTGCCACGCGCATGCCAGCAGAGTCTCATCGACCTCCGACACGACGAGCACTTGTGCGACGATGCATCCGAGGTCTGGCTAGGCTCGCCGACCATGACACGCTCGCTGGTCACCGGCGGCGCCGGCTTTCTCGGCTCACACCTGTGCGAGCAGTTGCTGGCCGACGGCCACGAGGTCATCGCCCTCGACAACTTCCTGACCGGAACTCCGGCCAACGTCGAGCACCTCCTGGAGCACGAAGGCTTCCGGCTGATCCGGTGCGACATCACCGAGTACGTCCACGTGCCCGGACCGGTCGACCAGATCCTGCACTTCGCGAGCCCCGCCAGCCCGATCGACTACCTGCTGCTGCCGATCGAGACGATGAAGGTCGGCTCCATCGGCACCCTGCACGCCCTCGGCCTGGCGAAGGAGAAGGGCGCTCGGCTCCTGCTCGCGTCGACCTCCGAGACCTACGGTGACCCCCAGGTCCACCCGCAGCCGGAGACCTACTGGGGTCACGTCAACCCGGTCGGGCCGCGCGGCGTCTACGACGAAGCAAAGCGGTTCGCGGAGGCCCTGACGATGGCCTACCGGCGCACGCACGGGGTCGACACCGCCATCGTGCGCATCTTCAACTGCTTCGGACCCCGCATGAGACCCGACGACGGACGAGCTATCCCGACCTTCATCCGCCAGGCCCTCATGGGTGAGCCGATCACGGTCGCCGGCGACGGCAGCCAGACCCGGTCTGTCTGCTACGTCGACGATCTCGTCGCCGGACTGCTGCTCCTCCTGCGCAGTGACCTGCCCGGTCCGGTGAACATCGGCAACCCGCACGAGCTGTCCATGCTGGCCCTCGCCGAGCAGATCAGAGCGCTGACCGGCAGCAGCAGTGAGATCGCGTTCATCGCGCGACCGACCGACGACCCCACCGTCCGCCAACCCGACATCACCTTGGCCAGAAGCGAGCTCGGCTGGGAGCCGAAAGTCGAGCTCGACGAGGGCCTGCGCCGGACCATCGAGTGGTTCCGCACGCAGACCTCAACGGCCCGCCTCGGCGAGCGCCTCTGACAACGCGGGCACGAGGAGGCGGAAAGCCCTGCCACGGTGACTGATCGCGTCCTTGTGCTCGGGGTCCAGCTCCGCGGTGGTCACCGTCATGCCGTGCGGCACCAGCACCGGGTCGTAGCCGAAGCCGCCGGTCCCCCGCGGCTCACGGAGCAACGTGCCACGCAGCTCGCCCAGGACCACCTGGCTGCGACCGTCCGGCAGGGCGTACGCCGCCGCGCACACGAAGGCCGCCCCGCGCCGCTCGTCCGGCACATCGGCGAGCTGCGCCAGCAGCAGCTCCAGGTTGGCCCGATCACGATCACCTTGCGAACCGATGGCGTGCCGTCCGGCCC
>JALZIL010000371.1 GCA_030860305.1 Actinomycetota bacterium | reverse complement strand
TGCGCAGGATCGGCGCCAGCCACTTCTTCAGGAACGTGCCGTCGGCGAAGTCCCCCACGTGGTTGATCGGCCCCTTGGCCTGCGGGCTCGTCCCGGTGAAGTCCAGGATCAGCCGGTCCCCTTCCTGGTCGTTGGGGCCGGTGCGGGTCATGGTGATCCGCTGGGCATGCAGTCGAGGCGGGTCGACGCCGTCGTGTTCGGCGTAGTCCTCCCAGACGTGGCTCCCGATCGGGATCTTGGCCAGGATCTCCCGACGGTAGGTCGCCGTGGTGTTGTCCAGGATCGCGTCGAAAGCAGATTCAACAGGCTCGACTCCATACCGGTCGAAGAGTTCGCCGAGCCTTCGTGCTCCCATCAGACAGGCCGAGCATTCCGCATCCAGGTCGGCGGCAAGGGATTCCGGCATCCGCGAGTTCCGGGTCATGATCCGCAGGGCGGCAACGTTCGGGACTCCCTGCGCCCACAGCTTGATCGGCGGCACCATCAGGCCTTCTTGGAAGGCAGTCGTCGCGTTGGACGGCATCGACCCGGGCACCGATCCGCCGATGTCGTCGTGATGGCCGAACGCCTGGACGAAGGCCACGACGTACGGCGTGCCGTCCGCGTCGTCGGTGAAGACCGGCACGGTGACGCACAGGTCGGGTAGGTGTCCGATCCCGCCCTCCGACTCGTACACGTCGTTGTGGAAGAACACGTCGCCCGGGCGCATCGTCTCCGGCGGGAAGTCGCGGGCGATCGGGTGCACCAGCGCCGAGTACGACCGTCCGGTCAGCTTGCGCAGGTGCCGGTCGTGGATACCCGCTCGGAAGTCATGCGCGTCCCGGATCATCGGCGAGCGGGAGGTGCGGGCGATCGCGGTCTCCACCTCCATCTCGACGCTGGCCAGGTAACCCTGGATGATCTCGACCAGCACCGGGTCCACGTCGGCGACGGCGATCTCGGTGAGCCGGTACCCGTACGGATGCTGGGTCCAACCACGCCCGGAGTGGGCGGGTTGTGACTGCTCGGGCGGATCAAGACTCATGCGACGACCCCCACTTCGTGGCGGTTTCCACGCAAACCGCCAGAAACCTGGGCGCGCTGGATGCGCAGGTTGCCGTGGTGGTCGACCTCGGCCCGGAACCCGGGATGCAGCGGGACCGTGGACCCGAACTCCTCGATCACCGCCGGTCCCTCGATCCTGTCCCCCGCGCCGAGCCGGGATCGTTCGTAGGTCGGCACGTCGGCCCAGTCGTCGAAGTAGGCCCGGCGGGTCCCGGTTCGAGCGCTGTCCGCTCCGGAGCCAGCTTCGATCGGGACCACGTCAGGGCTTCGGATCGGGCCGATTCCAGTCACCCGGACGTTGACCCACTCGACCTGTTGGCGCGGATCGTCGGCGAAGTCGTAGCCGTACAACCGACGGTGCTCAGCATGGAAGGCGTGGGCCACCTGTTCGATCACAGCCGGTTCCAGCTCTCCTCCGGGGAGCTCTACCCGTACCTCGAAAGCCTGGCCGTAGTAGCGCAAATCGGCCGTACGAATGAAGCGGCGCTCCGCTGCCGGAAAGCCCTCCCGTTGCAACGCCGAGTCCGCATCGACCTGCAGTTCGGCGTACACGGCTGAGAGCCTGGCCGGGTCGAGCCGATCCTGGCGGACGACGTGGGTACGGACGTAATCGTTGCGTACGTCGACGGTGAGTAACCCGAACGCCGAGACGTTGCCGGGATTGGGCGGCACCAGGACTCCGGCCAAGCCCAGGATGTCGACCAGCCGGCAGGCCAACAGGGAGCCCGAACCGCCGAAAGTCACCAGCGTGTAATCCCGGACGTCCAGACCGCGCTTGACCGAGACCTGGCGCAACGCGTTGGCTTGGTTCCAGGCGGAGATCTCCAGGATCCCGGTGGCACATTCCTCCACCGATCGACCGAGCTTGGCCGCCAGCGATTCGATCGTCTGGCGCGCCGCATCGGCATCCAACGGGATCTCGCCCCCGAGCAGGTGCGGCGGGATCCGGCCGAGCAGCACATGGGCGTCGGTGATCGTCGGCTCGGCACCGCCCTTGCCGTAGCAGACCGGCCCGGGGTCAGCCCCCGCGGACTGTGGTCCGACCTTGAGCGTGCCCTCGGGGCTCAGCCAGGCGATCGACCCGCCGCCGGCACCCACCGTGACGACGTCGATCATCGGGATCTTGCTGGGATAAGCGCCAACGGTGCCCTCGGTCGTCAGCGCGGGCTGCCCGTCGATCACCACGGTCACGTCGGTCGACGTGCCGCCGCCGTCGCAGGTGAGGACCTGCCGCACACCCGCGGCCTTGGCAATGAGGCCGGCCCCGAGCGCGCCCGCGGCCGGACCGGACAGGACGGTGGTGATCGGCTGGTGGACCACCTCGGCTGCCGAGAGCACCCCGCCGTTGGACTTCATCACATAGAACGGCACGTCGCGGGACTGCTCAGCGCGGACCGAACCGGAGTTGTGGGGGCCGCTGGCGGTTTCCGTGGAAACCGCCAAGTCTGGCGGCGCCGAGGTTGCGAACTCGGCCAGGCGACGGGCGATGTTGGCCACGTAGGAGGTGAT
>JALZIL010000370.1 GCA_030860305.1 Actinomycetota bacterium | reverse complement strand
CGCCCTGTGCTCGCTGGGCTCAGCCATCAGTGGTTCAGCCGGTGCGCTGATCGCCTGGCGCGTGGGCCAGGGTGTGGCCGGAGCGGCCATGCTCGCCTGCTCGCTGAGCCTGGTGTCCACCTCGATTCCCGCCCACCATCGGGCCCGGCTGATGGCCTGGTGGGGAGCAGCCATCGGTGCGGGGCTCTCGGTCGGTCCGTTGCTGGCCGCCGCGAGCGTGGAGTTGGGTCGCTGGCGGCCAGCGTTCATGATCGTTGCCGTCATCGGTATGGCGGCGGCGATCGCCGGGGCGCTCACCCTTCGACTGGATCGTCCGGTTTCCTCGTCTTCGGCCGGAAGGCTCGATGTCGTCGGCACTCTCGCGCTTGCCCTGGGGCTCGGTGCCCTGATCCTGGCCGTCAATCGAGCCTCCGCGGGCGGCGCCGCGCCGCTGGCCATCGCCTTGTTCGCCGCGGGGGTGGTGCTGCTGGGCAGCTTCGCGATCCTGCAGCGGCGCCGTACGTACCCGATGGTCGACGTCTCCGTGCTGCGGGGTAGGGGCTATCGCGCTGGGCTGCTTGCCGGTGCCGTCCTGGCCGCCTCGATGCTGTCCCTGATCGTCCTGTACGGCGCCTTCATCCAGGACGTGCTGAAGCTGAGCCCGATGGGCGTTGCGCTGTGGTTCCTGCCCTGGTCGCTGCTGGCCTTTCTCGTTGCCCTGACCGCGTCCCGGTTGGCTCGCTGGGTGTCGGTCCGGCTGCGGCTGATCGCCGGTCTGACGCTGTGCGTGGTCGGTCTGCTCCTGTTGTTGCCGATCGGCCCGGGTACATCGCCGGTGTGGCTGTTGCCGGGCTTCTTGATCGGGGGAGCCGGGGTCGGGCTGACGAATCCAGCCCTGGCCGCGGCGGCAGTTGCCGGCATCCCGCCGGAACGCAGCGGGATGGCCGCCGGTGCCGCGAACACCGCCCGGCAGCTCGGGAACGCGCTCGGCATCGCCGGATTGGCCGCGCTGGCGCAATGGGCGGCCGGCGGGGCCGCGCGAGCCGCTGCCAGGGCCGGCGAGTCGGCGGAGGTGATCGGCAACATCGCGCGCGGAGAGCTCGCCGGTGCACTGGCCCTGGTGCCCGCCGACCGTCAGGACGCCATCCGGGCTCTGTACGACGGCGCTCAGACCACTGGGATCCGAACGGCCACCGCGCTGGCGGCCCTCATCGCGGTGATCGGTGTGCTGGCCGTGGCGTGGCTGTCTCGCCCCGGGACGACCGTGGACGCGCCGGCCGAGATCGACCCGCCCACGTCCACCCACGTTGTAGATCGGAGTCCGCTGTGACCGTGGACATGACCAGTGTCGGTGCCTTCCTCAGCGCCCACGGCGCAGAGTGGACGCTGATGACCGGCACCCGCGTGGAGGGCCGGCTCCTGGCCTCGGCAGATCACCACACGCCCTGGGGCGTCGTACACGGAGGCGTCTACTGCACGGCGATCGAGTCCGCGGCGAGCATCGGAGCCAGCATCGCCGTACGGGATCGCGGGCAGTTCGCGGTCGGACTGGACAACCTCACCGACTTCGTCAGAGCGCATCGGACCGGGCTACTGCCGATCGTGGCCGTACCGGTGCACCAGGGCCGGACCGGTCAGCTGTGGACCGTCGAGATCACCCGCGAGGACGGCGCAGTGGTGGCGACCGGCCGGGTCCGGTTGCAGAACGTGGACCTTCCCCCTGACTCGCGGTGATCTTGACCTTATCGCGGTTTTCGGGCCGCTTTGTCGGCGTGTCGCCACCAAGAGGTCAAGATCACGGCCGAGAGGGGCCGGGTGGGTGTCCCAGGTCAGGCATCGGTGACCTCGACGTCGATTCCCGTGCCGTCAAAGGACAGGAACCCGGCAACCTCTGCCGCCTCGGCAAAGGGCACCGCGTAGCCCCACGCCGCGTCGGCGATCGTTTGCGCGCCGACGGTCAGGCTGCGATAGCCGGCAGTTCCCTTGTACGGGCACACGCTGGTCGTCTCGCTCTGCCTCAACAGCTCGGTTCGTACGTCGGCCTCGGGCAGGTAGTAGCGCACGTCCAACCCGGTCTCGTACAAGGCAATCGCTTCGGTGCTGTCGGCGACGGTCTGGCCACCCGCGCGTACGACGACGTGCTGGCTTGTGTGGTGGGTGTCCACCCGGTGGAAGGGGTCACGCGGGTGCCCGAAGACCTCGTCGTCCTCCTGGTACCAGGTGTCCAGCCGGTCGAAGTAGAACCCCGCCAGCCCACCAAGCCACGCGGCCTCCGGGAGCGGGTCGCGGTAGGTCCAGATTGCGTCCTCGACCAACCGGTCGCCAACCTGCAACGAGTAGTAGGACGCGTCGCCTTTGAACGGGCAGTGCGTGGTGGTGTCGGATTCCACGAGCAGGTCAGCGCGGATATCGGCCAGCGGGAGATACCACTGCGGCATCATGGCCGACTCGTGCAGCAGCTTTCCGCGTCTGGTGTCGACCACGGTCTCGCCTGACAGAACGCCTCGGATGCGCGGCTGCACGTCGTGCAGATAGAGCAGGTGCTTGGGCGCCTTGGACAGGTCGGTGTTGAAGTGTTCCCTGTTAGCGAAGGCCAGCGGTCCGGTTCCCATGGTCAGCGACATACCCGTCGCAACAGCCCGGCTCGTCCAGACAATCCCGATCCGGGAGGTCAGCCGCGCGTACCTCGATTTCGCGCGCGGGATCCGAGGTCAGACGCGCCGTACCTCAAGCGTCGAGTTGGGCGGGAAGGGCTTGGGCGTGGACGACGGTCAGGCTGGTGACGGCGCGGGTCAGCGCGACATAGAGCCGGTGCAGGCCACGCTCGTCGGCAGCGACGATGGCGGCCGGCTCGACTAGGACCACATGGTCGTACTCGAGGCCCTTGGCCAGGCTCGCGGGCAGCACGGTGACTCGGATCGGCTCTTCGCCCGTGCGGCCGCCTGTGCCGTCGTCCGTGTCGCCTGTGCCGTCTCCGAGCCCAGTCGGGTCGGTCGTCGACAGGGCGACCAACGGCTGACCTCCGTCAGCCAACGCCCGGGCGACGAGCGAGGCGTCGGCGTCGGCGGCGATGACGCCCACCGAACCGGCCCGTTCGAGCACCCGGCGGACGATGCCGGGTATGGCCTGCGCCAGATCAGCGACCGCATGCCGGGACACCGAACCGCGACCGGGGCGCACCGAGGTCGCCGGCGAAAGCTGCGGTGCGAGGTCGGGCAGGAGCCGGTTCGCGACATCCAGGATCTCTCCGGGTACTCGGTATCCGCGGGTCAGCACGCGTACGACGGCCTCCGGCTTTCCCAGCGAGGCAAGGGAGTCCGACCAGTCCACTGTGGACCATGGACTGGTCCCCTGGGCAATGTCGCCCAGCACCGTTACAGACCCGGCCCGGGCCCGGCGGGCGACCGCACGAAGCTGCATCGCGGACAGATCCTGGGCCTCGTCGAGGATGACGTGCCCGAACAGGTCGGTACGCCGCAGCAGCCCCTCGACCTCATCGATCAGGACAGCATCGGCCAGGGTCCAGCGCACCGAGCGGGCGTCGGGCGCAGGGCTGTTCGCGGCGAAGACGGCCAGTTCCTCGCCGCTCCAAGCCCCGCGGCTGGCAGCACCCAGCGCACCGGGATCGGACAGCAGCCGCCGTACGATCTGGCGCGCGTCGACTTCGGGCCAGCGGCCCGCCAGCCAGTCCCGGAGTTCGGCACTACGCGCACACAGTCGGGTCTCGGCATCGCTCGGTGAACCTCCGGCGTGCTCCTTCTGCCGGCGGGCATCCTCGGCGACAGTCATCGCCAGCCGCTCCCGGCCGATGGCGTACGGCACCCCGCTGCGACGTACGTCGTCAACGTACCGGCGCAGACGCTCCACCGGGACCCGATACCGGCGTCCACTGAGCGGGATCTGGATCGAGTCCTGCGGTTTGGCGATCCCGCCGTACACCGCCCGGCGCAGGACCGCCGCCCACCGTGCATCGCCCTTGAGCTGGGCCAGCGCTGCAGAGTCGTTGCCGCGTAAGGGGACTCGGGCGGTGAGTTCGTCCACAGTGGTCTGGGTGACGTCGAGTTCGCCAAGTGCCGGAAGGACGGCACCGATGTAGCGCAGGAACGCGGCATTCGGTCCGATGACCAGCACCCCGGAGCGATGCAGCCGGTCCGGATAGGTGTAGAGCAGATAGGCGGCACGGTGCAGCCCGACGGCGGTCTTGCCGGTGCCCGGTGACCCTTGGATGCACAGCGAGTCTTCCAGTGGTGCCCGGACGATGTCGTCCTGGTCGGGGGCGATCGTGGCGACGATGTCACGCATCGGGCCGGCCCGCGGTCGCTCGATCTCCTCTACAACCAGCTGGCCGAGTGGGCTGTCTGGATCGGCCCCGGATCCTTGTGCGGCGGTGGTGAGCGCCTCGTCCTCGTACGACGTGAGTTCGGCCCCGGCGAACCCGAACCGTCGCCGCAGTGCGACGCCGAGCGGCTGCGCAGGCGTCGCTTGGTAGAACGGTCGCGACATCGGCGCCCGCCAGTCGATGACGACCGGGTCCCCGGAGTGATCGCGGATGTGTCGCCGACCGATGTGGAACTCCTCCAACCCGGTCGCGCGGTCGTCGGCGTCGCGCAGTCGATCGGTACGGCCGAAGAACGGCGGGATCCTGCCGTCATCGGCCAACGACTTCAGCCGGACCGCCCTGGACTTGCCGAGCATCTCACTGGCGAACGCGTCACCGCCGACGTCGCTGAGCGTGCTGGCGGCTGCGCGCATCAGGCCAAGGCATTCTCGGGCCCGGTCGAGATGGGCGCGTTCGGCGACGAGAACCGAATCTTCGGGGACGGCTGCGGAGGTCGAAACATCATCGGCAGGCACGACGCGAAGACGGTACTCCGCACCAGCCACCCGTCAACCGATTTCGCGTTGGTCAGGTGGGTCGCTGGATTCCCACACCTTTGAAGAACGTGTAGCAGAACACTCCGTCCGGCTCGGTAGTCCGGTACAGATCTCGCACTCCGGCATCGAATTCCGACGCCTCGATCAGACCGGCCGCCAACGCGGGTTCCCGAACGCCTTCGATCATCGCGGTGAAGGTCCTGCCGGTGAAACCCTCGACCAGATCGGGCCGGCTGGAGTCCACATAGACCATCCGCGGAGAAACGCTGACCGCGTCGAAGCCCGCCTTGACCATCAACGGATAGACCTGTCGGCCCAGTAGCGCGTTCCCGCCCGCCCGCTCCTGCAGCGTGACCTGGCACTGGATCGCCGCATGGGCCGCGGGGCTGTCTGGATCGAAGTAGGCCGAGCCGTGATCGCCCTCGATCACGGTGACGGTGCCGCCGGGTCGGAGCAGCCGGCCGAGAACTGTCAGGGCTGACACCGGCCGAGAGAGGTGTTCCAGGACGAAACAGACGAAGACATGGTCGAAGGATTCGGACTCGAGGGGCAGGTCGAAGATGTCCGCCTGCTGGAACTCCACGTTGGCCAGTCCTGCCACAGCAGCCCGTCGCCTGGCCTCGGCGATCGAGTCCGCCGAGACATCAACCGACGTGAACCGAGCATCCGGGCTGCGTCGGGCCAGGGTGAGCGTCTGGGCGCCGACGCCGCACCCAGCCTCGAGAACCGTACTTCCGGCAGGGTAGGCGGTATCGGCGTGCAGGAGTTCGACAAGCGTTCCAGCCTGATCCTGCAAGCGCTCGTTCTCCCGCGGCTGGTAGCCGTGTACGTAGATCTCGTTCATCTGCTCACCGTCACGGTTGGGGACTGACCGGGAGGTATTCCGACCACCAGCGCAGGATGTGCGCGAACCGGTCTCGTCGGTGGGTCGGCGTGCCCGAGCGAGACATCTCGTGCCCCTCACCCGGGAAGATCAGCAGCTGCGCCGGTACGCCGTTGCGGCGCAGCGCAACGAACCAGCGCTGGCCCTGTTCGATCGGCGTGCGCCAGTCGGCTTCGGAATGGATCACCATGGTCGGAGTGCGGACCCGATCGACGTAGGTCATCGGGGACTGGTTGCTCAGCGCACGGCCCGGATCCGTGCCTGCATCCTCGGTGCCGTCCGTGTCCTCGGTACGGTCCACCATCTCGATGCGGTGGTACTCGTCCGGGAAGAACCAGCCGATGTCCGACGACCCGACAAAGGAGACCGCGTCGAGGTAGCCGCGTTCCACGATCGCCGCGACGAACCGATCGGTACGGGTGGTCAGCCAAGCCGTCATGTAACCGCCGTACGAGCCGCCCATCACCCCGACCCGGTCGGCATCCAGCGACAGCTCGGGAGCCTCGAGCGCGGCGTCCAAGAACGCCAGGAGGTCGTCGGCGTCCACGCTGCCCATCACACCCTTGATCGCCAGCCCGTGCGCCTGCCCGTACCCGGCCGCGCCGCGCGGGTTGCAGAGCAGGACGGCGTACCCGGCTGCGGCATAGACCTGCGGCTCGTCGAAGAACGAGCCGACGTAGGACGCGTACGGGCCGCCGTGGATGTTGAGCAGGACGGGGTACGGCCCGCTGCCGTGGATCTCTGGGTCGGGCAGCACCGCCCAGCCATGCACCGGATAGCCGTCCGCACCGGGAATCTCCCTCTCGATGGGTGGTCGAGGCGGGGCGACGTCGCGGAGCCGGCGACTCACGTCGGTCAGTCGGCGCGGCCGTTGCGGCGCGGAAGAATGTCGTACGAGCACAAGATCACTGGGCCGGTCGACCTCGGCGAGAGCTGCGACGATGGTGTCCCCCGACGCAGTGACGGCGTGTCCACGATGCCAACCCGGGCCGCCGGCGATCTCGATCGCGGAATCCTGGTCGACAGGGTCGCCGGTCGGGTCGATCTCCAGCAGCCGCACGGTGCCTCGCCGTCGGTCCTGCACGATGACGCCTCGCTCGCTGACCGACAGATGACTACCCACCTCTCCCAGATCAAGGGTCTGAGCGTCCGTCAGTCGGGTGGGCAGCATCGAGCTGGCGACTGCTCCGTTGCCGGACGAAGCGGGTACGGCGTACAGACCTCTGTTGCGGGCCACGAACTCCAAGCCGCTGTCGCCGAGTTCATCGGCCAGGAATACGATCCGCTGACCATCGACTGTCCACTGTGGATTGCTGCAGGTGAGCTTTCCACCCGCGGCCAAAGTGATGGCACTCCCGTCCGGGCGACAGGTGAAGACCGACGAGATGAGGTCCTCGCGCTCCGTCGGCGAACCGTCGGCGTCGCGGTCACTGACGAAGACCAGCCGGGACCCGTCCGGACTCCAGGAGACGTCTGTGTCATCGACGTCCCCATCGGTGATCTGCCGAGCCTGCGGCAGTTTGTGGTTCTTGCCGTCCTCGGCTCGGTCCGCCGCGTCGCGCTGCTCGACCCTCCCCGGTTCCTGGTGGTTTTCGTGGGAACCACCAGATTCCGAACTGAGGGGGTCGAACGCGTCCAGATCGGGTACGTCGAGCACGAACAGGTGATTGCGCCGGTCGTTGGTGTAGCCAACTCCGTCGCTTCGGTAGGCCAGCTTGGTGATCAGCCGCGGCGCCTCGGCGTCGTCGGCGATGTCCTCGTCCGTCCCGTACCGGCCCTGCTCCGGAACTCTGGCGACGTAGGCGATCCGCTGGGAGTCCGGACTCCACCGCGGCGCACCGGCACCGAGCGGGGCGTCGGTGAGGGCGACCGGTTCACCGCCGCCGGTCTCGACGACGTACAGCTGTGGCTTTCCCTGCTTCAGCGCCCGCAGAAAGGCGACCAGCCGCCCATCCGGGCTGATGGCGGGCGCGGTGTCCCGGTGTTCGCGGGTCAACCGGCGCGGCAGTCCGGACTCATCCAGGGGTACGGACCACAGCCCGCCGACGTACTCGTTGCTGGCCAGGTCCGGCCGGATCACGGAGACGATCGCGAGACTGCCGTCCGGGCGCAGCGTCGGCGTACCGCACATGGCGAGCAGGTCGAGGTGTTCTGGGCGCATGGCCACCGAACCTAGCCGGGGCCGATGAGACCCCGCCCAGAGGGACTTTCTCCGGAGAATGTTCGGTCTGTCGGACAGCAGATGTGACATTCTCCGGAGAAAGTCCGTCGGGACGGGTCAGCTGGTCAGGTCAGGGGGACGACGTCGGGGGCGCCCATCCTCGCGGCGTCCGCGGTCTCGTCATCGGGCATCCGCTGGCTCTCCAACTCGGCGGCCACCCGCATCCGGTAGTGCTCGATCTCGATCCCGACCTGCTCGGGGCTCCAGCCGAGGACCGAACCCATCAGCGTCGCCGCCTCCTCGCAGGCACCGATCCCGCGGTCGAAGGTCTCTATGGAGATGTGCGTACGGCGGGTCAGTACGTCGTCGAGATGCCGGGCACCCTCATGCGTTGCGGCGTAGGCGATTTCCACTCGCAGGTAGTCCGCCCCCCGCAGCGGCTCGCCCAGGGAAGGATCGGCCGCCACCAGATCCAGCAGCTCGGCGGCCAGTGACCCATACCGGTGCAGCAGGTGCTCGATCCACACCTCGTGCAGCCCAGAGTTATCGGCCAGCTCGTGCCGCGCATTCCACAGCGCCTGGTACCCCTCGGCGCCGAGCAGCGGCACGGTCTCCGTGCAGGACGGCGGCACCCGCCGGTCCAGAACGGCGCCCAGCCCGTGTACGGCCTCGTCGACCGCGTCCTTTGCCATGATCCGGTACGTCGTGTACTTCCCTCCAGCTACCACGACAAGACCCGGAACCGTATGCGCCACAGCGTGTTCCCGGGACAGCTTCGAAGTCGCCTCGGACTCTCCAGACAGGAGCGGGCGCAGCCCGGCGTACACCCCCTCGACATCGGCCTCGGTCAGCGGCTGCTCGAGGACTTCATTGACATGCCGGAGCAGATAGTCGATGTCGCTGGCACTGGCCGCCGGATGGGCCTTGTCCAGCCCCCAGTCGGTGTCCGAGGTGCCGATGATCCAGTGCCGCCCCCACGGGATGACGAACAACACCGAGGTCTCGGTACGCAGGATCAAACCGGACTTCGAGCGGATCCGGTCCCGCGGTACGACCAGGTGGATCCCCTTGCTGGCGCGCACGTTGAACTGCCCGCGCTCGCCGGCCAGCGCCTGGGTCTCGTCGGTCCACACCCCGGTCGCGTTGACCACCTGGCTGGCCCTGATCGAGATCTCCCGGTCGGACTCGAGGTCGCGTACGACGGCGCCGGTCACTCGCTCGCCTTGCCGCAACAGCCGGACCACCCGGGTACGAGAGGCGACGAGTGCGCCGTACGCGGCGGCGGTCCGGGAGATGAACATCGTGTGCCGGGCGTCGTCGACCTGGGCGTCGTAGTACTGCAGTGCCCCGATCAGCGCGTCCTTGCGCAGCGACGGCACGAGCCGCCGCGCGCCCCGACGGGTCAGATGCCGATGGTGCGGCAGGCCCGGCCCGGCCCGGACGCCGCCGGATCGCCGGGCCATCGTGTCGTAGAGCAGCACCCCGGACCCGGCGTAGATCCGTTCCCAGAAGCGGTGCCTGAGCGGATAGACAAAGGAGACCGGCCGGATCAGATGTGGGGCCAGCCGGTCCATCAGCAGGCCGCGTTCGCTCAGTGCCTCGGCCACCAGCCGGAAGTCGAGCATCTCCAGGTAGCGCAGGCCGCCGTGGATCAGTTTGCTGGACCGACTCGAGGTACCGGACGCGAAGTCCCGCGCCTCGACCAGACCGGCCGTCAAACCCCGGGTCGCCGCATCCAGGGCGCACCCGGCGCCGACAACGCCGCCACCAATGACCAGGACGTCGACCTCGGCCGCGGCGAGCCGGTCGAGGGACCGAGCGCGGAACTCGGGGGACAGCGCGGTTGCTCTAATCTGCAGGACCTCCCGGGGTGAGCTCGGCATCCCGACCCGCGTTCTGGTGGTTTGCGTGCAAACCGCCAGAGTCGCGTCGACCGATCAGATCACGTCGACCCAATCGAGGGTTCGGCTGACCGCCTTCTTCCACTGAGCGTAGGCAGCCTCGCGCCGGTCCTCGGACCAGGCCGGTTCCCAGCGCTTGTCCTCGTTCCAGTTGGCCCGGAGCTCGTCGGCGCTGTCCCAGAAGCCGACGGCAAGCCCGGCCGCGTACGCCGCCCCAAGGGCGGTCGTCTCGGCGACGACCGGCCGGCTCACCGGTACGCCGAGGACGTCGGCCTGGATCTGCATGCACAACTCGTTGGCCGTCACTCCGCCGTCGACCTTGAGTACGTCCAGGCTGACACCCGAGTCAGTGACCATCGCCTCGGCCACGTCACGGCTCTGAAAACAGATGGCCTCCAGCGTGGCTCGCGCCAAGTGGGCGTTGGTGTTGAACCGCGACAGCCCGACGATCGCGCCGCGGGCATCCGAACGCCAGTACGGCGCAAAGAGACCCGAGAACGCCGGTACGAAGTAGACCCCGCCGTTGTCCTCGACCTGGCGCGCCAGCGATTCGCTCTGCGCGGCTCCGCTGATGATGCCGAGCTGATCGCGCAGCCACTGGACGGCAGATCCGGTGACCGCGATCGATCCCTCCAGCGCATAGACCGCGCCGGCGTCACCGAACTGGTAGCAGACCGTCGTCAGCAGGCCTGCCTTCGACCGTACCAACGCCGTACCGGTATTGAGCAGCATGAAATTGCCTGTGCCATAAGTGTTCTTGGCCTCGCCGGGACTGAAGCAGACCTGCCCGACCGTCGCCGCCTGCTGGTCCCCGAGCACGCCGGTCAGCGGCACCTCACCGGCTATTGGACCGCGTACGAGCGTCACGCCGTACGGCGTCGGATCAGAACTCGGCCGGATATCCGGGAGCATCTCCCGCGGAATGTCGAAGAAGCCGAGCAGCTCGTCGTCCCACTGCAGGGTCTCGAGGTCCATGAGCATGGTCCGGCTGGCGTTGGTCACTTCGGTGACATGGACACCGCCGTCGGTGCCGCCGGTGAGGTGCCACACCAGCCAGCTGTCGGTGGTCCCGAAGATCGCCTCGCCCCGCGCCGCGGCCGCTCGTACCCCGTCGACGTTGTCCAGGATCCATTGGATCTTGCCGCCGGAGAAGTACGTCGCGGGCGGAAGTCCGGCCCTGCGCCGGATGATGTCCCCGCGCCCGTCCCGGTCCAGCGCTGAGGCGATCCGGTCGGTACGGGTGTCCTGCCAGACGATGGCGTTGTAGTACGGCCGGCCGGTCGACCGGTCCCACACGATCGTGGTCTCCCGCTGGTTGGCAATGCCCAGAGCAGCCAGGTCGGAGCTGCTCAGGTTGGCCTGCTGCAGCGCGGTCTGGATGACCGCCGAAGTGCGCTCCCAGATCTCGGTCGGGTTGTGCTCCACCCAGCCGGCCCGCGGCAGGATCTGTTCGTGCTCCAGCTGGTGGCGGCCCACGACGTTGCCGCCGTGGTCGAAGATCATGAATCGGGTACTGGTCGTCCCCTGGTCGACGGCGCCCACGAAATCGGCCATGCCGAGATTCTCCATGGCTGCCGGACCAGACATGCCCTCAGGTGGGCAGACCGGCGACGTAGGCTCGATCTCTGTCCGGGAGCCAGAGGGCTTCCGGATCGGTACGGGTGGCCCGGAGCAGATCAGGCTGACCCTCGGTCATCAACTGGACAAGACGTGCCACCCGGGCGTCCGGGACGCGGCGCCGCCACATCACCGACCAGACGACGACCGGTGTCGGCTCCACGATCGGGACCAACCGAACCTGCTCGCCCGGCGGTGCGGGCATCGCCGCGCCGAAGAAGCTCACTCTCTCCGGCACTCCGCCCAGGTTGAGGAAGTCGTCGAAGCCCAGGGTGGTCCCGGTTCGGTCGATCCGCAGGCCGTACGCCGCGGCCAGCTCGTCAAGCCAACGCACCCACTCCGGGGGTGCGTTGCGGGTCGGGAACCACAGCGCCACGTCCACCAGTTCGGCCAGGGTGATCTCGTCTCGTCCGGCCAGCTCGTGCTGGGCGGACATCAGCACGTACACGGGCTCGAGCAGTAGCACCCGCCGCTGGATGTCCGGTGGCCATGGCTCCTCGACCGCACTCGACCAGCCGATCGCCACGTCCGCGCCGCCGCTGCGCAGGGATTCAGCCAGAGCGATCTTGTTGTCTCGCATGATGATCTCGACGTCGAGATCCGGCTGTCTGGCCAGCGCCCGGCGCAGCAGATGCATGGGTGTCAGATTCTCGCCCAGGACGTCGACCACGAGTGGCTGCGCGGCACTGAACACGACGGCATCCACAGCATCCACGGCATCGACGGCCTGGCGGGCCAGGGGCAGCAGCCTGCGCCCGGCGTCAGTGAGCTCGACCCGTCGGCTGGCCCGGTCGAGAACGCGGACCGCGAGCAGGTTCTCCAGGCGGGCGACCCGCTTGGACAGCGCCTGCTGGGTCAGCTGCAGCCGCCCGGCCGCCCGGCCGAAGTGCATCTCCTCAGCGGTCACCACGAACGCGCGAAGCAGGGCCGAGTCGAGGTCCACGAGCCGATTGTCGTCGGGACCAGACCACATCGACAACCAACAGTTGTCGATCCGATCCGGATAGCTGTTGGACGCCCGGTGTGGGCTGGCTTTGTCTTGGACCAGCCGGGATTCCGGCCTCGCCGCCAACACCAGGAGATCGACATGACCGAAATGCTGCATCGACTCGGGGGCTGGTGTGCTCGCCATCCCGTTCGCACGATCGGCATCTGGATCGGCGTCGTCGCGGCGATCACCATCCTCGCCGGGATGGCCGGCGGGGTCCTTCGGGACACGATGACCGTGCCGGGAAGTTCCAGCGAACGAGCCACCGAGCGCCTGACCGAGAGCTTCCCGCAGCAGGCTGGAGCGCACGCGCACGTGATAGCCAGCGCGCCCACTGGCCCGATCGATTCGACCGCGCTCGACCAGACCGCAGCCGAGGTCGCCGACATCCCCGGCGTTGCCGAGGTGCGGACCCGAATCAGCGATGATGGCTCCAGCGCCCTGGTGGACGCCCGGTTCGATACCGACGTTGCGGATCTGGACGCCCAAGCGGTGACCCAGGCACTCACCGACGCCGGCCAGCCATTTGCCGAGGCCGGTGCCGAGGTCGCCGTCGGTGGGCAGATCCCGGAGAGCATCCAGGGACCGAACGGTGTCGCCGAAGGAATCGGGGTCGGCGTCGCCCTGATCATCCTGCTCCTGGCCTTCGGTTCCGCTCTGGCCGCCGGACTGCCGTTGATCGTCGCCGGGGTCGGGGTTGGGGCGGGGATCGGCTTGATCACGCTGCTGGCCGCCGCAGTCGATGTGAACACGGTCAGCCCCACGCTCGGGGCGATGCTGGGCCTGGGAGTCGGGATCGACTACGCGTTGTTCATCATCGCCCGGCATCGGCAGGGGCTCGCCGCCGGGGCTAGTCGGGTCGAGGCCGCCGCAAGCGCCACGGCCACCGCCGGCCACTCGGTGGTGGTCGCCGGGGTGTCGGTCCTGATCGGCATCACCGGCCTGGTGTTCTCCGGTATTCCGAGCTTCGCCTCGATGGGCTTTGCCGCCGGGCTGGTCGTACTGGCGACGATGGCTGTGTCGATCACGCTGCTGCCGGCCCTGCTCGGTCTGGCTGGCGTACGGGTCTTCGGGCGCCGGGCCCGACGTGCGCACGTCCTGCCGATGGACTCCTTCCACTCACCTCGTGCGCAGCGGCTGGCCAGCCGGGTCGTCGGCCGGCCGGCCGTGTGGCTGACGGTCAGCGTGCTGGCCCTTCTCGTTCTGGCCGCGCCAGCCCTCGGCATGCGCCTGGGTCAGAGCGACGCGGGCAGCGAGAGTGCGGACAAGCCCACGCGTCAGGCCTACGACCTGGTCAGCGCATCCTTCGGGCCGGGTACCAACGGCCCGCTGCTGCTGATCGCCGACCGGAGCGCCGGCGAACAGGTCGACCGGCTCGCCGCCGACGTGGCGACGGTCGACGGGATAGCCGAGGTCCTCCCACCGGTCATCGCCCCAGACCAGAGCACCGCGCTGATCCAGGTCATCCCGACCACCGGCCCCTCGGATGCGGCCACCGGCGATCTCGTACGACGGCTGGCCGACCAGCTGCCCGAAGGTGTGGACATCACCGGTCCTACGGCTGCTGTCTTGGACATGACCACGACGTTGAGCGCCCATCTCTGGTGGGTCATCCTGGCCGTTCTCGCCGCTTCCTTCGTGCTGCTGCTGGTCGTGTTCAGATCGATCGTGCTGCCGCTGAAGGCGGTGGTCGGCAACCTGCTCTCGGTCAGCGCCTCCTTCGGCGTCCTGACCTTCGCCTTCCAGACCGAGTTGGGCGCACAGCTGCTCGGCCTACCTGGACCGATCCCGATCGTGGCTTGGGCACCGGTGATCCTGTTCGCGATCCTTTTCGGCCTGTCGATGGACTATGAGGTGTTCATGCTCGCGGCGATTCGTGAGCAGCGCGAGGCCGGTGTGATCGGTCGGGCCGGAATCGTCAGCGGCCTGTCCTCGACCACTCGGATCATCACCTCGGCGGCGGCGATCATGATCGCAGTCGCCGCTGGCTTCGCCCTCGACCCCTCGGTGATGGTGAAGATCATCGGAGTCGGCATGGCAACGGCGATCCTGGTGGACGTCACTCTTGTCCGGATGCTGCTCGTCCCGTCGGCCATGGCGCTGCTCGGCGAGCGCAACTGGTACCTGCCCCGATGGCTGGACCGGATTCTGCCGGGGGCGACCCTTACTTCTGAGGGCTCGCTTGCCGAAGGCTTCGTAGGGGAGCATCGGCACGATGTTCCCGAGACCCCGCGGAGGAAGGCATGCCTGAACTGAGTGAGGCCGTCCGAACTCAACTCGACGGCGTCATTCCGGAGAAGCGACGACGGGACGCACGACGTTGCTGGAGTTGATGACCCGCGTCACGGGAGAGTCGCCGCAGATGTGGGCGACTCTGATCGGCTTCGGTCACTACCACTACAAGTACAAGAGCGGCCGCGAAGGAGATGCCCCGGCAGCCGGCTACGCGCCGCGCAAGGCCGCCACGACGATCTACCTGCCCGATGGGATCGGACGATACGAGCGGCAACTCGAGCGGTGGGGCCGCACACAACCGGCGTCGGATGCCTCCATCTCAAGGATCTCGACACGATCGATCTCTCGGTGCTCGAAGCCATTGTGGCCGAGTCGTACCGCACCATCACCAGCGATACCTACACCCTTCGGGCCCGCGAAGGAGCCCCTGCGCCGCTCGACGACTGAGCCTGCCCAGTGGACGGCCTGAGCCTGTTCCGCATGCCCACCTGCGACCGTCGGCGAGGCGTACGGCTCATCGTGTGGGCGTGGAGACTCCGCTCGACTGCTGCTCGTGCACCAGCGTGTGCTGGAACCTCCAGACCGTCAGTCCCGCGATCATGGCTAGCACAGTCGCGACGAGGAAAGCCTCGTTGGCACCGAACGACTCCACCAAGAGACCCGAGGAGGACGCACCTACGGCAACTCCGAGCCCCACCGCTGTGCCGACCCAAGTGAACCCTTCGGTGACGATCGCCTTGGGCACCAGCACCTCCACCAAGGTGAACGAGGTGATCAGCGACGGTGAGATCGCGCAGCCGAACAGGAGCACCGCGATACCCATCAGCATGATGTCGCCAACCAGTACGAGCGGAATGCTCAACAGCGTCAGAGCGGCCAGCACGTCGATCAACCGCCGATGTAGCGGAGTCTGGAAGTGCAGTGTCCCCCACAGGATCCCGAACGTCATCGAGCCCACGGCCAAGGCCGCGATCAGCACGCCGGACAGCGAGTAGGCCCCCATCTCGTCGGAGAACGCGACCAGGCTGACCTGCAGGTCGCCGAGGATCCCACCGATCACGAAACCGACGACACACAGCACCCGCAATCCCGGAACCCGCATCGCCGACGGGCCACGGCCCAGGTGCGCTCCACCCGGGGGAGGTTCGGTCTTGCGCTGTGCGGCGAACAGCAGTCCGCCGACGGTGGCGAGCACGAACGCCGTCACCAGCCCGGACGTGGTGTGTCCGGTAGTGGACAGGAAGGTGACCAGTACCGGTCCGACGATGAAGGTGAACTCGTCGACGACCGACTCGAAGGCTAGGGCTGTCGGTAGTCGTGGCGAGCCCTTCAGCAGATAGGTCCACCGCGTACGCAGCATGCTCGACACCGGGGGGATGCACGCTCCGGCGACACCGGCGGCGGCAAACATGATCCATCTCGACTGGTCCTCCCGGAC
Organism: Actinomycetota bacterium; assembly: GCA_030860305.1. The sequence continues at coordinate 1,484 of JALZIL010000370.1, read as the reverse complement.
CGCCCACAGAAACACTGTCCCGGCGACCACGAAGACAGCGAGGATCGGCAGCAGCACCCGACGTTGCCCGTACGCATCTGCCGCGCGGCCGATCAGCGGTCCGAACAGCGACGTGGTCACCGCGCCGGTCGCCGCGACCGCACCGCCGAGGGCGTACGAGCCGGTGTAGTCCTCGACGACGAGCAAGCTGCCCAGCCCCACCATGGACAGCGGCAGCCGTCCGACAAAGCCGACCGCCACCATCGGCAGTGCGTGCTGGGTCCGCAGCAGTGCCTTGTACGGCCCGAGCACCGCCCGCCCCTCTCTAGCCCGGCAACACGCTAACCGAGCAACCCGCCCCGCGTCCCGTGCCGCGGCCGTGGGCCGGGAACTGGGACGTTATGCGGATTAGGTCGCGGAATCGGCCGGGAACTGGGACGTTATGCGCATAAAGTCCCGGAATCGGCCGGGAACTGGGACGTTATGCGCATAAAGTCCGGAATCGGTGGAGAGCAGGCGGTTCAAGTCGTGCCGGGTCAGGCGTCGAGGCGGCGCTTGAGGGTTTCCAGTTCGTCGAGCATGGTGCTCGGCAGGGTGTCGCCGATCTTGTCGAACCATTCGGCGATCTGCGGGATCTCCGCCCGCCACTCCTCGGCGTCCACGGCGAGCACGGCCGCGATCTGCTCGTCGGTCATATCCAGGCCGTCGGTGTCCAGGGAGTCCGCCGTCGGTACGTGACCGACCGGGGTCTCGGCGGCGGCCGCACTTCCTTCCAGCCGCTCGATCACCCACTTGAGCACCCGGGAGTTCTCGCCGAATCCCGGCCACAGGAAGCTGCCGTCCTCGTCCACCCGGAACCAGTTGACGTAGAAGATCCTGGGCAGCTTGGCCGCATCGGCGCTCTTGCCGGTCTGCACCCAGTGGTTGAAGTAATCGCCGGCGTTGTAGCCGATGAACGGCAGCATCGCGAACGGATCCCGCCGTACGACCCCCACCGCGCCGGTTGCCGCAGCCGTCGTCTCCGAGGACAGCGTCGCGCCCATGAACACGCCGTGCTGCCAGTCCCGGGACTCGGTGACCAGCGGGATCGTGGTCTTGCGGCGACCGCCGAACAGGATCGCCGAGATCGGCACACCGTTCGGGTCGTCGTACTCCGGGGCAAGGATCGGGCACTGCTTGATCGGCGTACAGAACCGCGAGTTCGGATGCGAGGACGGGAAATCGGACTCCGGCGTCCAGTCCTCGCCCTTCCACGAGGTGAGATGAGCCGGCTTCTCCTCGGTCATCCCCTCCCACCAGATGTCGCCGTCATCGGTCAGGGCGACGTTGGTGAACACCGAGTTGCCCTTTTCGATGGTGCGCATCGCATTCGGGTTGGTGTGCCAGCCGGTGCCAGGCGCCACACCGAAAAGGCCGTACTCGGGGTTGAGCGCGTACAACTGGCCGTCCGCTCCGAAGCGCATCCAGGCGATGTCGTCGCCCAGCGTCTCGACCTTCCAACCGGG